>NZ_JBHUAF010000193.1:0-15227 GCF_042789895.1 Kitasatospora sp. NPDC056783 | reverse complement strand
CTTCGGCGGCGCCCGCGCCCACGTCCTGGACGAGCGGCTCGCACCGGCGGCGCCGGGCGCCGCCGGCGAACTGTGGATCACCGGCGACCGGCTGGCCCTCGGCTACCTCGGCCGGCCGGAACTGACCGCCGAGCGCTTCCGCGAGCTGCCCGGCATCGGACGCGCCTACCGCAGCGGCGACCGGGTCCGCCGCCTCCCGGACGGCTCGTTGGAGTACCACGGACGCACCGACGACCAGGTCAAGGTGCGCGGCTACCGGATCGAACCGGGCGAGGTGGAGCACGCCCTGCTCCGACTGCCCGAGGTCGCCGAAGCCGCGGTCGTGGTCCGCCGGGCCGGACAGGCCGACGCCGCGCTCACCGCCTGCCTGGTGCTCTCGGAGGGGGCCCGCCCGGCCGTCGAAGCGCTGCGCGCCCGGCTCGCCGAGCACCTGCCCGCCCACCTGGTGCCCACCGCCTGGACCGTGCTCACCGCGCTGCCGCTGACCGGCAGCGGCAAGGTGGACCGGCGGGCACTCGCCGCCGACGAGCCGGCCGGGACGGGCCCGGCCGCCGAGGCCGAACTCGGCCCGATCCAGCAGGTCGTCGCCGAGGCGTGGAGCCGGGCCCTGGAACGCCCGATCACCGACCCGGGTGCCGACTTCCTCACCGAGGGCGGGCACTCGCTGCTCGCCATGTGGGTGGTGGACGACCTGCGGGAGGACCTCGGGGTCGAACTGTCGCTCGCCGACTTCCTCGCCCACCCGACCGTCGCCGCCCAGGCCGAGCTGCTGGAACGCGCCCTGCGGGCCGCCGACGACACCCCGGGAGCCGGCCGATGAGCACCGTCGACCAGAGCGACCTGCTGCGCCGCGCCCGAGGCCGCCGCGCCGCCACCGCCCCCGCCCACCCCGTCGCGGACGACGGCCCGGCCCCGCTGTCGCACGCCCAGCAGCGGATGTGGCTGATGGACCGCCTCGGCCAGGGCGGCGCCCTCTACAACGTGCCGATCGCCACCCGGGTGCGCGGTCCGCTCGATCACACGGCCCTCGCCACCGCGCTCGCCGGCCTGACCGAGCGGCACGCCGTCCTGCGCACCCGCTACCCGCACCGGGGCGACCAGCCGTACCAGCAGGTGGACCCGGTCACCCCGGTGCCGCTGCCGGTGCTGGACGCGACCGGCCCGGAGCGGCTCACCGAGGAGGCCGCCCGCCCGTTCGACCTCGCCACCGGCCCGGTGCTGCGCGCCCTGCTCCTGCGGCACGGACCCGAGGACCACACGCTTTTGCTGACGATTCATCACATCGCCGTGGACGGAGGTTCGTTGCGCTTCCTGGCCGCCGACCTCGCCGAGCTGTACCGCGCCGCGCGCGACGGCGGGCCGAACCGGCTCCCGGCGCCGGCTCCCGCGTACACCGACCACGCCCGCCAGGAGCGCGCCCGGGACACCGAGCTGACGGCCGCCGCCGCGACCCTCGCCGCGGGACTCTCCGGGGCGCGACCGCTGTCGCTGCTGCGGCCCGTCCCGCCCGGCGCCCGCGAGCGGCGCGCCGTGCTGCACACCGCCCCGCTGGAGCCGGCGGTCCTGGAACGGCTGCGCGGCCTCGGCGCGTGGCACGGCACCACGCTGTACACCGTCGTCCTCGCCGCCGCGTTCGCCGCACTGCACAACACCTCCGGGCAGGACGACCTCGTCCTGGGCTGCGCGAGCGGCCACCGAGCGCGGCCCGAGTTCCGTCGGACGGTCGGGCTCGCGGTCAACACCCTGGCCGTGCGGGCGAACCCGTCCGACGGAATGTCGTTCGCCGAACTGCTCGGCCTGGTCCGCGGCTCCCTGCTCGACGCGCAGCGCCACCACGAGGTGCCCCTCGACCTGGTGACCGAGCGGCTCGGCGCGGCCGCGCGCGGAGCGGACGGCACCCCGCTGCTCTCGGTCAGCTGCGACCTGCAGCAGATCGCCGACCCGCTGGTGCTGCCGGGCCTCGACACCGAGAACGTCGAACTCCACCTCGGACTGGCCAAGTTCGGCCTCACCCTGCTGGTGGAGGACCGCCCGGAGCCGCGCGTGCTCGTCCAGCACGACCGGGACGCGCTGGACCCGGACACCGCCGCCCGGCTGCTCGACGCCTTCGCCGCGCTGCTCGCCGCCGTGGCCGAGGATCCGGACCGGCCGCTGTCCGACCTGCCCGGCGAGCGACTGGTGGCCGCCGAACACCCGGTCGTGGAAGGCCTGTTGGCCGACCCGGCGGTGGTGGAGGCGGCCGTGGTCGAGAACCCCGACGGCCGGCCGCTCGCCTTCGCGGTGGTGCGCGGTCCGGTGGCCCCGAGCGGAACCGCCCTGCGGGACACCCTGCGCGGGCGCCTCCCGGCCGCCGGACTGCCGCGCGCGGTCACCCTGGTGGACGCCCTTCCGCGCCACCCCGACGGCACCCCCGTACGCGAACGGCTGCCCGGCGCGGCCGCTTCGGAGAAGGGCCCGGTGGACGTGGTGCGGGAGGTGTTCGGCGAGCTGTTGGGGGCGGTTCCGTCCGCTGACGGGGACTTCTTCGCGTCGGGTGGGCATTCGCTGGTCGCGGTGCGGCTCGCGGAGCGGTTGCGAACCCGGGTGGGGCTGCCGCTGACGGGTCTGGACATCCTGGAGCAGCGGACCCCGCGTGCGCTGGCCGTTCTGCTCGCCGCCCGGGCGGAGGAGCGCCGCGCCGCCCTGGCCCGGAGCGGCGCCCGCCCACGGAGCGCCGGCGCGCGGACCGGCACCGTCCTGCTCACCGGCGCCACCGGTGGGGTCGGCGCGGCGGTGCTCCGGGAGCTGATGGCCCAGGGGCGGCCGGTCCGGGTGCTGGTCCGGCCCGAGTCCGCGCACCTGGCCGCGCTCAACGGCGCCGAGGTGGCGGAGGGCGACCTCGGCGACCTCGACAGCCTGCGCCGGGCCGTCGAGGGCGTCGACGCCGTGATCCACTCCGCCTGCACCTTCACCGACCACGCCACCGACCTCGCGGCGATGCGCGCGCTGGTCGACGGCTGGCGCGGCGGCCCGTTCGTCTTCGTCAGCAGCATCGACGCGTACGGTCGCCCGGCGGGCACCGAGGTCCCCGACGGCGGGCCCGGCGGCGGGCCGGTCACCCCGTACGGGCAGGCGAAGCTGGACTGCGAGCGGATCCTCTTCGAGGCCGCCGCCACCGGCCGAGGCCGGGCCGTCGACGGCCGCGCCCAGGCCATCGCCGTCCGTGCCCCGATCGTCTGGGGGCCGCACCCCCGCCTGCGCGACCAGCTCCGCTGGGGCTCCACCACCGCCCTCTACCAGGCCGCCCTGGCCGGCCGGCCGATCGAGGTACCGGCCGGCGAGGCGTGGTCCGGCGCCTCCTGGGTGCACGCCGCCGCCCTGGCCCGCGCCCTGACCGCCTGTCTCGCCCCGGGCCACCCCGCCGCCGGCCGGGTCGTCAACGCGGTGAGCGGACACGTCTCCTGGGCCGACCTCGCCGCCGAACTGGTCCGGCTGCTCGGCTCCGCCGGCCCGATCCGCGCCACCCCCGACGCCGAGGAGGAACTCCGCCGCCCCTGGCGCTACCGGGCGGACACCCTGGCCGGCCCACTCGCCCCCGAACCGGGCGAGGACTGGCGCGACGTGCTGGCGGCCATGGTCCGCTGACGCCCGCCGCGGGCGGAGGAGCCGGGCCTGCCGGTCTCCTCCGCCCGCGTCAGCGGAGCCGGCGCAGGCGGGAGGCCGCGATGTTGCGGATGCGTCGGGCGCGGCCACCGTCGGCGAGCGGGGTCAGGACCCGCCGGGCCGAGGAGTCCCGGGCGAGGTGCTCCTGGAGCCAGCTGTCCGCGGTGAGCAACCGGCTCTCCTCCCACGGCTCGTCCAGGGTGATCGCCCGCAGCAGTGCCCAGTCCCGCAGCCGTCGCACCGCGAAGGGATCGCCCGCCACCGCGTCCGCCAGCTCCCGACGCCAGGCCGGGAAACCCGGGTCCGTCAGCAGCTCGGCCGCCCTCCGGTCCAGGTATTCGCAGACCGCGCTGCTGCCCATCGAGGGCTCCGGGTCGGTGAGCACCCGGGCCGCGAGGTCGGCCGCGTCCCCCGGTGCGACCTCCGCGAAGGCCCGGCGGTACCGGGCGAACCGCACGTGCTCGTCCGGCTCGAAGTCTTCCGGGTCGACCGCCACTGTCCCTGCCGCCGAGCTCTCCGCTTCCGTCCCGCCGTGGGCGGGGGCACCCACAGCCGGCCGGCGGCCCGATCCTCGCACAGCTCCGGCGATCTTCTTGACCTCAAGTCCGGTCGAACTCCTAACCTCGGCCCGATGGATCGTCAAGGGGCGGGAGTGGGGCAATGATTATGGTGACGGGCGCCACCGGCAACATCGGGAGGGCGCTGCTCGACGGCCTGGGCGCCTCCGGCGCGGGTCCCGTCCGGGGGCTCACCCGGGACGCCGCACGGGCACGGTTGCCCGCCGGGGTGGAGGTGTGCGAGGGCGACTTCGCCGACCCGGCCTCCCTGGCGCCCGCCCTCGACGGGGCGCGCGCGCTGTTCCTGGTGTCGCGGATCGGCTCCGACGTGTCCGTCGCGGGCATCGGCCGGGAGGAGGCCCGTCGGCAGCTGGCCGCCGTCCTGGGAGCCGAGGCCGCGGACGCGGTGCTCGACCTGACGGGCGGGGACGTCAACGACGAGCTGCTGGCGGTGCGCGACACCGTCGAGCGGGTCACCGGATCGGCGGCCCGGCCGTTCCACCACTGGGTCTCCGAGCACCTCGCCGCCTTCCGCTGAACGGCTGAGCCGCTGAACCGACTCCCGTCCCCGCCCCGGCCCCGCCGCTCAGCCGATGGTCACCACCCGGGCCCACTCCGGCGGGTCGTCCGGCCGGTAGTCCGGGTCGTGCTCGGTGTACCGGCTCGGCCGCGGGAAGAGCCCGACCACCGTCCGGCAGGGCGGGGCGACGTCGGGCCACGGGGTCTGGCCGTCGGTCAGGACCACCACCACGTCCGGGCGGGGGAGGGCGCGCAGGGCGGTGCGAAGGCCCGCGCGCAGGTCGGTGCCGCCACCGCCGATCAGCGGGATGCCCTCGGCCCGGCAGAGCCCGTGGACGGCCTGGGTGGCGGCGTCGCAGGAGACCACCCGGACCTGGTCGCGGCGACCGCCGACGGCCCGGCCGATCGCCGCGACCTCCAGCAGCGCACTGCCCAGCTCGTCGTCCGAGACCGACCCGGAGGTGTCGATCACCACCGTGACCCTCGGTGGGCGCCGCCGCAGGCTCGGCAGCAGCACGCCCGGCACCCCGGCCGATCGGCGGGCGGGGCGGCCGTAGCTGTAGTCCTCGCCCGCGCCGGGGCCGCAGACCGCCGAGCGCACCGCCGCGCCCAGCAACCGCCGCCAGGGCTGCGGCGGGTGGAACGCCTCCTCGGCCCAGCGCTTCCAGCCCGCCGGGGCGCTGCCCGGGCGGCCCCGGATGCCCTCGGCGACCCGGAAGCGGACGGCGTCGCGCTCCTCCGGGGCGAGCCCGTGGGCGCCGTCGGGGCCCAGCTCCCACGGGCGGCGCAGGCCGTCGGCGCCGCTGCCGCAGTCCAGCCAGGCCGCCTCCAGGTCGCGCGGGTCGAGCCGGAACCCGCGCAGGTAGTCCTCCATGAGCAGGCCGTCCGGCAGCCGCAACGCCTCCGGCCGGACGGCGCCCGCCGGAAGGACCAGCCCGTCTCCCTCCACGTCGTCGTTGATCTCGCAGTCGGCGGCGATGTTCATCCGCAGCCGGGCACCGGGGCCCTCCATGCCCAGGTCCCGGGCGAGGCGGTCGCCGCGGCCGTGGTGGTCGCGCAGCAGGTGCGAGACCTCGTGCACCCAGACTCCGGCCAACTCCTCCACCGGGGTGCGGGCGACGAACGCCGGTGCGGCGTAGCAGCGCCAGTACCGGTCCACGGCCATGGTCGGCACCTGCCGGGACTCCACCAGGTGGAGCGCGAACAGCGCCGTGGCCAGGTACGGCCGGACCCGGGCGGCGTGCAGCCGGGCGGCGTACAGCTTCTCGACGTCCAACGGCGCCGGGGTGCCCGCCGGTGTGCTCCTCACGGCGCCCACGGCGCCGCTCACCGTCGCACCGTCCGGGGCCCCAGCGCGCCGACGAGGTCGGCCCGGCGGGAGACCGCCAGCGCCGGGGCGAGCCGCTCGATCGCCGCCGGCACGTCCCAGTCCTCCCGGCGCAGTGAGGCCAGGGTGGTGGCCGGGACGACCACCAGGTCCGGCGCGCCGGACTCCAGTGCCCGGACGAGCAGCGCCCAGGCCGCGTCCCAGCGCGAGCGGTCCGGCCGGTTGCGCACCGCGGCGACGACCCCGTCCAGCACCGCCTGGCGCAGGTCCCCGCGCTCGGGCAGCTCCGCGCGGGCCGGGTCGGCCAGCAGGTCCTCCGGGTCGGGCAGGTCCATCCGGTCCATGTGCGCCATCAGCTCCAGCCCCGGGCCGTCCCCGACGGTGCCGCGGACCAGCAGCGACAGCACCTCCCGGTCGGAGCCGGCCGCCGTCGCGAAGGCGATCAGCCGCAGCGTCATGTCCCAGCTGCGCGGGGACGGCCAGGCGCCGCCGCGCCGGGTCTCGGTGGTGGGCAGCCGGTGCACCAGCTCGGGACGGGCCGTCAGCAGCCCGCACACCGCGTGCCGGGCCAGTGCGACGGCCTCCGGCAGTGCCCGCGGATCGAGCCGGGGCAGGGTGGCCACCGGCCAGACGCCGCCGAGGCCGCGCACCACCACCTCGTGGTCGTGCACCCACTGGAGGTGGACGAAACGGTTGGCCAGCGGCGCGCTCAGCTCCCAGCCGTCGGCCGCCGAGGAGCGGGGGTTGGCGGCCGCCACGATCCGCACCCCCGGGGGGAGCCGCAGGCTGCCGACGCGCCGCTCCAGGACCAGGCGCAGCAGGGCTGCCTGGACGGCGGGCGGCGCGGTGGACAGCTCGTCCAGGAACAGCAGCCCGTGTCCGGCCCGCACCAGGCGCACCGCCCAGTCCGGCGGGGCCATCGGGACGCCCTGCCGCGCCGGGTCGTCGCCGAGGACGGGCAGCCCGGAGAAGTCGGAGGGCTCGTGGACGCTGGCGATCACCGTCGTGAGCGGCAGTTCCAGGGCCTCGGCGAGCTGGTTGAGCGCGGCCGTCTTGCCGATGCCGGGCTCGCCCCAGAGCAGCACGGGAAGGTCGGCGGCGACGGCGAGGGTGAGCGCCTCCAGCTGGGTGTCGGAGCGGGGTTCGGTGCTGGTGTCGTCGAGCAGGTCGAGCAGTCGGCGGGCGACGTCGAGACGAGGGGCTTCGAGGGTGTGCGTGGGCATGGGTGATCACCTCAAGTGGTCTGGTGCGCAAGGAGGTCGGAGCCGTGCGGCGTCAGCGTGTGTACGCCATGCGGGGATGGTCCCGGAAGGAGGAGTGGCGAGGTCGCGGGCGGTCGGCGGGGAAGGCGGTGGGGCGGGAACCGAAACGCGCGCGGGGCAGCAGGTAGGCGACGGGCCGGGTGGCCCCGGTCAGACCCGCCCGGTAGAGGCCGTAGACGATCCGCCGTCGGGCGGCCGCCGTCAGCTCGTCCCGCAGCGGGCCGTCGCGCAGCACCGCCTCCGGGCCGATCAGGGCCTCGACCGCGGCCAGCGCCCCGGCGGTGTCGCCGTGGTCCAACCGCTCCCGCACACCGGACAGTTCGTTCGGACTCCGGTGGGCCAGGTCGATCGCCCGCAGACAGGGCAGCGGGGTCCCGGACAGCTCGGCCAGCAGTTCCTCGCGGCGCAGCTCGGCAGGGTCGTGGTCGAGCGGGACGAGCACCCCGTCGACCAGCCCGATCCGGTGCCACGCCCCGCGGCACTCCACCATCCGCCGGTGCCGGGGACCGGCCGCCGCCCGTGCCGGGACCGAGTGCCCGGGCGCCAGCGCGGCCGCCACCAGCGGGTGCAGCCGGTGGGCCTCGATCGCACCGCTGCGGAGCAGATCGAGGTCGGGCGGCACCCAGGTCGCGGCATCGGGCAGCAGCGGCAGCCCCGAGGTGTCCCCGAAGGCCTCCGCCACCGAGCCGTCCGGCCCGATCAGCAGCCGCCGTCGGCGCCCCAGCCGCACCACGACGGGCCCGGCGGGGAGCCCTTCGGCGCGCAGCAGCAGCCCGGCTTCGGCGGCCCAGCGGTCGACCGCCCAGGATGGCTCGGCGAGGCCAGGACCCTGGCCAGGACCGCCCGTTGGTGGAGCCGCACCGGACCGGGCGGCCAGCTCGGCGCTGCGCCCGGCGTCCCAGAGGTGCCGGTGCAGGTCGAGGCGGAACCGTCGGCTCGGGTGCGGATGCGGGTGCGGCGACCGGCCGTCGCCCGCGGAGCCGTCCCGGAGGGCCAGGCTGATCCGCTGCCCGTACTCCGCCCAGGCGGGCGGGGTGCGGACCACGAGAACGGCCGGTCGCTCGCCCGGATAGCGGGCCAGTGGAACGGTGATCCCGGGCCGCAGCAGCCCGTCCGGGGCGGACCTCGGCAGGTGCCAGCGCAGCAAGTCCGGTGCGAGGCGGCGGAGATCGTTCCGCACCCGGTCGGCGAGCTCCCGGCCGTGGACGCGGGCGACGTCCCGAGGGCGGACGTCGACCTCGACGTGGGCGGCGGCGCAGGCCCCGGCCCAGTCGCCGGCCAGCCGGCGGGCCGTGGCGGATTCGATCATGGAGGGCGGAACCGCGTACTCGCGTACGCGCCGCCAGAAGGAGATGCGGGAGTCGTTCCCGTGCGCGGGGTGAGTGGGCATCAGCACGCACTCTTCGCGGACGGGACCCCCATTCTGTGAGCAGGGTGAGTGGTCATCGCCGGGGAGCATAGCGCCCCGCGCCGCCGCCCGCCACACCGTTCCGCTCCCCGGCCGCGCGCTCGAAGCCGGCTGGAGACGGGGTCGAGACGGGTGGTTCGTGACGGCCTGGGTGTGTTCTGGTGGGCGCGGAGGACATCGCGGATGTGGCGGGGGGAGTTGCCGGCGGCGGTCGGTCGTGAGGTGCGCGCGTGGCCACCCTCACCGGCAACACCTGCCGTCCGTGCGGCAGTTCGGAAGATCGTCGGTGCCGTCCGGCACCGCCCCCTGACCGACCGGCCGGTCGGGGGTGGTGAGGAGGCCGGTGGCCCGGACGCCGGGAGAGTCCCCGCACCGGGCGGGGACCGGGGAGACCGAAGGAATACCCATGCGCTCGAATCAGACCGCGACCCCTGCTTCCTGCACCACCGCACAGCCCTTCACCGGCCTCGCGCCGGGCGGCGCGGCCTCGGCCGTACCCGGCACCCGGAGCAAGGCCGCCGGGCCGCTCCTGGCGGGTGCCACCATCACGATGGGCCTGATGGCGGGCCTGTTCTTCGCCTTCGACGTCTCGGTGATGCCGGGCCTGGCGGCCGGCGACGACCGCACCTATGTGACGGCGATGCAGCACATCAACAAGGCCATCGACGGGAACGGGCTGTTCGGCCTGGTCTTCGTCGGCGCGTTCCTCGCCACCGGCGTCGCCTCCTGGCTGCTGCACAAGGCCGGCCGGCGCCGGGCGGCGCTGTGGGCGGCGGGCGCGACGGCGCTCTACGCGGTGGCGCTGATCGTCACCATGGGCGTCGACATCCCGCTGAACAACGAGCTGGCGGCGGCCGGCGACGCGTCCCGGATCCACGACCTCGCCGCCGTGCGGGCCAAGTTCGCGGACACCTGGGTGCCGGTCACCATGCTCCGCACCGCGCTGTGCACCGGCGGTCTGCTCGCGCTGACCCGCTCGCTGGTGCTCCACGGCCGCGCGGAGCGCTGAACGGCGCCCCCCGCACCACGGCTCCGGGCGCACCGCGCCGGGGCCTTCAACGTTCCCGGGGCCTGTTCTCTGGCCCTGTTCCTCGGTCCCGTTCCTCGGTCCCGTTCCCCGGCCCCGGGCTCCGGCTCCGCCGCTGGCCGATTCCGTTCGCTCGCGACCGGCGGAGGGTCGCGGCGGACGGGCCGTCCGGAGCAGACTGGCCGCGGCACCGGAGTTCCTACCTCAGGGGGCGGGCATGTCCGTACGACCCGGCAGGCGCACGGCGGTCGGCAGGTTCAGGACCGCGGTCGGCGCGCTCGTCGTCGCCCTGGCGGCGGGAGCGGCGGTCACCCTGCCCGCCGCCGAGGCGCAGGCGGCCGGCCCCAGGGCCGCCAAGGTCGTCTACCTGACCTTCGACGACGGCCCCAGCCCCGCCTACACGCCCAAGGTCCTGGCGACGCTGGCCCGTTACGGGGTGCGCGCGACCTTCTTCGAGATCGGGCAGAACGTCGCCGCCCACCCCTCGGTGACCAAGCAGGTCGCCAGGGCGGGCCACAGCGTGCAGAACCACACCTGGTCGCACCCGGACCTGCGCAGGCTCTCCGCCTCCGCGCTCAACGCCCAACTGGCCGACACCGACAGGGCCGTTCGCGCGCAGACCGGCCGTACCCCGAGCTGCCTGCGCCCGCCGTACGGCTCGGTCAACAGCACGGTGCGGTCGAAGGCCGCGGCACTCGGCAAGCAGGTGGTGCTCTGGTCGGTGGACCCGGCGGACTGGTCCCGGCCCGGCACGGCGGCGATCACGTCGCGGGTGCTGGACAACGTCCGCCCGGGGTCGGTGATCCTGTTGCACGACGGCGGCGGGGACCGCGGCCAGACGGTGGCCGCGCTGCCGTCGATCATCTCCACGCTCAAGGCGCGCGGTTACGGATTCGCCGCCCTCTGCGGCTGACCGGCTGACCGGCTGACCGGCCGATCCGGTCGGCCGCGGAGGACGGTTTCGGTCGTGCTCGGGGCTACGTGTCCGGGGGCTACGTGCCCGGGGCTTCGCCGGCGCGGTGGTTCAAGCTCTGCCCGTTGAGGACCAGCGCCCAGGCGAGACAGCCCAGGGCGGCGGTCGACAGCAGCGCGCGCGGCACGTTGAAGCGCACCCAGCGCGCTGGTGGCCCTGTCTCTGTCAGCGGTCTACCGATGCCTCCGGTCCGGTGACACCACCCCCCGGATCACGCGAACTACAGGGGGAACAGTCGTGCCGGGCCGGAGGCCGGGAGCCCCGTTGCGGGGCCACGAAGAAGGTAACGGGGTTCCGTGGCGGGCCGCTGGCGGTGTGGTGGGTTAGTTGAGGGTGGTGAGTGCGGCTTCGTAGTTCGGTTCGTGGGTGATCTCGGTGACGAGTTCGGTGTGCAGGACGGTGTCGTTTTCGTCGAGGACGATGACGGCGCGGGCGGTCAGTCCGGCGAGTGGGCCGTCGGTGATCGCCACGCCGTAGGTGTCGTGGAAGTCGCGTCCGCGCAGGGTGGAGAGGGTCTTGACGTTCTCCAGGCCTTCGGCGCCGCAGAAGCGGGCCTGTGCGAAGGGCAGGTCGGCGGACACGCACAGCACGACGGTGTTGTCGAGTGAGGCGGCTTCGGTGTTGAAGGTGCGTACCGAGGCGGCGCAGGTGGGGGTGTCGATGCTGGGGAAGATGTTCAGGACCTTGCGGCGGCCGGCGAAGTCCTTGAGGGACACGTCCGCGAGTCCTTCGCCGACCAGGGTGAATCCGGGGGCCTGGGTGCCGGTGGCCGGCAGCGTGCCGTCGACCTGTACGGGGTTGCCCTTCAGTGTGACCTGAGCCATGGAAAGCCTCCTAGCAGTGGTATGCGGGGTGCAGCGCCGCCGATCCTACTGCCCGTTGCCCGCCCTGGGGGCGGGTGGCCGGTGAAGGGGTAGTGCGGGCGGGCGGTGGGGTGCGGAGGCGATGGCCGGGCGTCTGTGCGGTGGGCGGTGGTCGTCGGCCGGGCGGCCTGGCGGGGGTGTTCCGGGGGCTCTGCGGGGCGGCGGTCCGCGCGGTTGGTGCGGGCCGTGCCGGTTCCCGCCCGGGTCCGCCAGGTGGGGGAAGGCCGGGGTCCGGGGCGTGGTGAGGCGGGTGCCTGCCGGGTTCCGCGGTGTCCTTTTGGCGGCCGGACTCCCGCGCGCCGTGCCCCGCCCGCTCTGCCCGGGTCCGTCCGCTTCTGCCTTGTGCCGCGTCCGTCCGCTTCCGTCCCGCCCGGTGCCGCTCCGGGTTCGTTGTGAGTGTGTCCGCCCCGCGGTGTCCGCCGGGTGGCGGGCATGGCGGGGCGGACGGTGCGTCACCCCCGGGGGGCCGGGGAGTGGGTCAGTTGAAGACCAGGATGTCGGTGCGCATCGGCAGCGGGCTGTTCCAGCCGATGTTGATCTTGAAGGTGACGATGCCGTTGCCGGGGGCGATGCTCGAGACCTGGAAGGGCGCGGCGCCGACGAACCGGTTGTTGTTGGAGTCGATCTCGGAGGCCGTGATCACGACCGTCGAGTCGGTCCCGATGACGTTCCACGGGATCTGGAGGTTGAACGTCCCGTTGCCCGGGCTCCAGAACACCCAGCCCCGCCACGCGGCGTTGAGGTTGCCGCCGATGGCCGCGAGGTGCTCCTCGTGGCGGGCGGACTGCAGGCCCTGCGTGATCCGCGGGATCCGGGTGGCGGTGGGTTCGGTGGCGGTCATGGCGGCTCTCCTCGCGCCGGGAGAGCCCTCCACGAGCTCTCCGGATACTCAGAGTGTCGAATGTTGTGCACAGAGTGACAATCGCCCGTGCGGGTGAACCGCCGGCGCGTTGGCGCGCCACCCGCGCCGCCGTGTCGTATGGTTGTGCGCCGCCCGGCGCGCACCGCGTGCCGCCGCTCTCCGTTCCTTCGTCACCGGCCCGCCTGCCGGTCCGCCGGTCCGTCCGCCTGCCTGTCGGCTGTCTGCCCGCCGCCCGTCCCCCCGGCCTCCGCCGTCGGCCGTTCGTCGTCTTGGGTCTGACGGGTAGGTATTTGATAGGCAAGCGGTGGCTTGCCTATGGTGGAGTGGTGGCGGACGATGGTGTGTGGAGGGCGCTGGCGGATCCCACTCGGCGTCTGATCCTGGACGAGCTGGCCGAGTGTGACGGTCAGTCGTTGTCGGGGATCTGTGCGCGTCTGGCCACCCGGCACGCGCTGGGTCTGACCCGGCAGGCGGTCAGTCAGCACCTGGCGGTGCTGGAGGCGGCCGGTCTGGTATGGGTGCGGCGTCGGGGCCGTTACCGGCTGCACGACCTGAACACCGCGCCGCTGGAGCGTCTCGCCGTCCGCTGGCTGGCGCCCGATCCGGCCGGGGATGCCCCGTGAGGCCGGCCCGCGCGGCCCGGGGTCCCGTCCGTCGCTGACCGGTCCCGCCCCGGTCCCGCCCCGGTCCCGTCCCAGTTTTGTCCGGCGCCGCCCGGCCCGCCGTCGCTCGTTTCCCTTTCGCCCGCCCCGGCCCCGCCGTCCTGCCGTGGCTCGCCCCGCTGCCGTCCGTCCCGCCGTCCCGCCGTCCGTGCGTGCTGCCGGGTGTCGGGTCCCGCGTTTGACACTCCGTGACGTATCCAGAATATTGGATACGTCCTCGAGGGGCCGGACGGCGGAAGGAGTGCGTGTGGTGGACCTCGACCCGCTGGCCGTGCACAAGGCGCTCGCCAACCCGGCGCGCGCGGATTTCCTGCGCTGGCTCAAGACGCCCGAACGCTACTTCGACGAGGCGTACTACCACGAGCGCGGCGTCGGTTTCCATATCGGCGTGTGTGTCACCGACATCCGCGAACGTTCCGGGCTGGCTCAGTCGGTGGTCTCCGGCTACCTGCAGATCCTGCGCGACGCGGGTCTGCTGGTGTCCGAGCGTGTCGGCAAGTGGACTTTCTACCGGCGTGACGAGGAGACCATCGCGGCGTTCGCCGCGTACGCGCGTGACGAACTCTGACCCCCGCCACCCCCGCCGCCTCTGACCCCCGCTGTCACCCTCGCCACCCGCTACCCCCGTGCGAGGGCGCCCGTGGAGCGCCCTCGCCGAATTTTTCCCCGAACACATCCAATTATCTAGATTAGTGAATCCGTACTGGAGGGTTGTCCGTGTCCCGTACCGCTGCCGCCCCCGCCGCTTTGGCCGTACCGGTCCTGGCGCTGGGCGTGTTCGGCATCATCACCACCGAGATGGGCGTGGTGGGTGTCCTGCCCGCGCTGGCCGAGCGCCTGCACACCACCCCTGCCGCGGCCGGCACCCTGGTGGGGGCCTTTGCCCTGACCGTCGCGGTCACCGGACCCGTCGGTGTCCTGTTCGCCTCCCGGTGGCGCCGCAAGAGTGTCCTGGCCGCCGCGCTGGCCGTCTTCGCCGCCGCTAACGTCGTCTACGCGCTCGCTGGTTCCTACCCTCTCGTCCTGGCCTGGCGGATCATCCCGGCCTTGTTCCATCCCGTTTTCTTCGCTCTGGCTCTGACCGCCGCGACCCGCCTGGCCGCTCCCGGCAAGGCGGCGCGTGCCGCTACGACCGTCTTCGCGGGTGTCAGTGCCGGTTTCGCGTTCGGAGTGCCCCTCACCACGTTCCTCGCCGACCGCTTCTCACCGCCGGCCGCGTTCTGGTGTGCCGCCGCGGTCAACCTCCTCGCCTGTGCCGGTGTCCTCGTCTTCTTCCCCGATCTGCCCGAAACCCGGCGGCCGACCTACGCCGGACAGCTGGGTATCCTGCGCCGGGGCCGGCTGTGGCTGTCGGTGGCCGCCGTGACCCTGTTGTTCGCCGCGTTGTTCAGCGGCTACGGCTACATCGCCGAGTTCCTGCAGAACGTCACCGGCCTCAGTGCCTCCCTCACCGGCCCCGTCCTGATGGCCTTCGGTATCGTCATGACCGCCGGGAACACGTTCTTCGGCCGTCTGCTGGAACGCGCGCCGCTTGGCACCGTCACCGTCTACCCGCTCCTGTGTCTCGTCCTCTACCTCCTGCTCGACGCGGCCGGCCCCTACCGTGCCCCGATGCTCGCCGGCGTCCTGCTGTGGGGCGCCGTCCACTCCGGGGGCCTGGCCGTCGCCCAGTCCCACCTCGCCCGTGACGCCACCGACGCCCCCGAGTTCGGCAACAGTCTCTTCATCTCCTTCTCCAACCTGGGCATCACCCTGGGCACCGCTCTGGGCGGTGCCGTCACCGCCACCGCCGGTCCCCGTCACCTGCCCCTGGCCGGCGCCGTCCTCGCCCTGGCCGCCCTCGCCGCCGTCCTCGTGCGCCGCCGTCTGGGCCCCGGCCCCCGCCCGGCCGGCGCCCCGGCCGCCGCGCAGGACCGGCCCGCCCCCGTTCCGGCGCCCTGAACCCGCGCCCGCGCCCCCCTTCCCCTCTCCGGGAAGGGGGGCGTCGCCGCCGCGCAGGACCGGCCCGCCCCCGTTCCGGCGCCCTGAACCCGCGCCGCGCCTCCCGGGAAGGGGGCGCGGCGTGCCGGCGGCCGTGGGGGCGTCGTTGTTTCCGGCCCGCACGTGGCCGGGGCGGAAGGCGCGG
>NZ_JBHUAF010000192.1:0-15357 GCF_042789895.1 Kitasatospora sp. NPDC056783 | reverse complement strand
GTCGGAGCCGGTCGGCCGGGTGGTCTGGCCCGCTTCGGCTCATCGGCCGTAGTGGCTGAGGAACATGTCGACGCCGCCGGTGATCAGGCGGTCGGTGAGCTCGGTGTCGGGGGCGTTGTCGTAGCCGCTGTACACCAGGTGTGGGGAGAGGACCAGGCCCGATAGTTGCAGGACCGCGAGGTCGATGTCGGGGATGTCCAGCAGACCGCGTTCGACCAGGCGGTGCAGCGCGGCGCCGAGTGTGGTGTGGAAGCGGCCGGGGCCGTGTTCCTGCCATGCCTTCCCGAGTTGCGGGAAGCGGCGTACCTCCCCGGCGGCGAGGTTGCGCAGGGCCAGGACTTGGGGGTCGGCGAGGCCGGCGACCCATGCCTGGCAGGCCGCGATGAGGTCGGCGCGTACGTCGTCGGAGGCACCGAGGGCGTCGACGACCGCCAGGCGGCTGGCGGTGTCGAGTGCTTCCTCCAGGGCCTGTCCGATGACGGCCGTGAAGAGGGTGTCCTTGCAATCGAAGTGGTTGTAAACGGTCATCTTCGACACGCCCGCCTCGCGTGCGATCAGGTCCATTCCCGCGCCGAAGCCTTCGCGGAGGAAGACCTCCCGGGCGGCGGCGATGATGTCCCGGCGCTTGCGCTCCGCGCGTTCTCCGGAAGGAGTGCGGCCGACGGCGGGTTGTGCGGTCATGGGGGTCCTCCGGTGGATCGGAAGGCGGGCCGACTGCTCCCACCGGCTCGTGAACTATACCTGCGGGTACAGGTCCCCGGGCCCGGGCGCGTGCCCCCCGGCCCGGGGCCGGTCTCACCCGGCGAGGAATCCCATCCGTCCGGCGGCGTAGTCGGCGTACGCCTGGGCGATCTCGTCCTTGGCGTTCATCACGAACGGGCCGCTGCGCACCACGGGCTCGCCGATCGGCTCGCCGGTGAGGAAGAGCACGTCGGCGCCGGCCGGGCCGCCGGTGAGGTCCACGGCGTCGCCGTCGTCGGCGAGTACGCCCAGGTGGCCGTCCGGGAGTTCGGTCCCGGAGGCGTTCGCGCTGCCCGCGAGGACGTAGACGGCCGCGTTGTGGCCCTGTGCGATGGGCAGTCTGACGGTCGATCGCGGGGCCAGCGTGGCATGCGCGACGAGTACCGGCACGTGGGTGTCGAAGGGGCCGGTGACGCCGTGTGTGCGGCCCGCGATCACCTTCAGCCGGGAGCCGTCCTCGATGCGGACGACCGGGATCGCGTCGGCGCCGTGGTTCTGGGTGCGAGGCGCGATGCCCTTGAGCCGCGAGGGGAGGTTGACCCAGATCTGCAGGTTGTGCTGGCGGCCGCCGGAGGCGAGGAAGCCGGCGGTGGGCATCGCGGAGTGGACGATGCCGCTGCCCGCGGTCAGCCACTGGACGGCGCCGGGCGGGACGACGCCGCGGTGTCCCTCGGAGTCGGCGTACTCGATGTCCCCCTCGAGTACGTAGGCGATCGTCTCGAAGCCGCGGTGGGGGTGCGGCGGTGCGCCCTTCGCCTCGCCGCGGGCGAGCTGCACCGGACCCACCTGGTCGACCATCAGGAACGGGTCGAGGAAGGCCAGGTCGGGGGTGGGGAAGGGGCGGCGGACCGGGAACCCCTCGCCCTCGCGGGTGTGGATCGGGCTGACGACGGTGGCGACCGAGCGGGTGGTGGTGGTCGGGGTGTTCATCGCTCTCCTTCGATGGTGACGGCTATGGCCGGCGTACCCGTGCCCAGGCGGCCTGCGGGTACTGCGGTGGGGCAGCGCCTCCGCATTTCTGTACTGTACTGTACTGTACAGTCCATTCGACTGGGTCGCTCCGGCCCAACCGACCCCCAGCGGCCGAGCCCGATCCGCGCCTGAACGACACCGGCTTTTGCGCCGGTCACCCATTGATATTGATGAAAGAGCACATCACCATGTCCGAGCTGAAGATCCTCGCCATCTCCGGGAGCCTGCGCACCCGGTCGCACAACTCGGCCCTGCTGCGCGCCGCCCAGAAGTTCGCTCCCGACGGGTTCGCCGTCGAGATCTACGACGCACTGCGCGAGATCCCCCCGTACGACCAGGACCAGGACACCGACACCCCGCCCGCCGCGGTCGCCGAGCTGCGCCGCCGCATCACCGAAGCGGACGGCCTGCTGATCGCCACCCCCGAGTACAACTACGGCATCCCCGGCGTCCTCAAGAACGCCCTGGACTGGGCCAGCCGGCCCAGCGGCCACTCCTCCCTCAACCGCAAGCCCATCGCGCTGGCGGGCACCGCGATGAGCAACTTCGGCACCGTGCGCGCCCAGCTCGCGCTGCGCCAGATGTTCCTGTGGACCGACTCGCAGCTCGTGACCAAGCCCGAAGTCCACGTCTTCCGCTCCCAGGACCGCTTCGACCAGGCCGGCAACCTCACCGACGAGGCAACCATCAGCCTGCTGCAGGACCTCCTCCTGGCCCTCGGCAACAAGATCCGCTCGTCGCGGACCCACGCCGCCGCCTGATCGACGCGAACACGCTCCGGCGCGGGCCCACCTCAACCCCCGCCACCCCGCGCCGGAGCCTCGCCCCGAGACAACCGGAGATGCGGTGGACTCCCTCACACCCCACCCCAGCCCGTCCGCCGAAACCCCCCACCCCGCCACCGGGGCCACCGCCTCGGCACACACCCCACCGAACCCGGTGCACCCAACCACCACACGCCGACGCTTCGCCCTGCTCGCCACCATCCAGGTACTGGTCAACGCCTGCGTGACCATCACCTCCGCCGCCGGACCCGCGATCGAACGCGGCCTCGACCTCACCCGCACCCAACTCGTCCTCGCCGGCTCCGCATACGGCCTCGCCTTCAGCGGCCTGCTGCTCCTGGGCGGCCGACTGGCCAACCTGACCAACCAGCGCCGCACCTTCGCCCTGGGCACCGGCACAATCGCCCTCGGCTCCGCCGTCGCCGCCGCCTCCACCACGGCGCCCGTGCTGATCGCCGCTCGCTTCATAGCGGGCTGCGGAGCCGCGCTCGCCGCACCGGCCGCGATGGCACTACTGGGAGCCGTCTTCCCCGACCCCCCGCGCAGAGCACGGGCGATCACCGTCTGGGGCTCACTCGGCGGCATCGGCGCCGCCCTCGGCATCCTGATCAGCGGCGTGATGGTGACCCTGCTCACCTGGCGCTGGGTCTTCACCGTCCTCGCCGCCGTGGCCTTCGGCGTCGTACTGGCCGCGCCGCGCCTGCTGCCCCGTGGGGCCACGCCATCACCGGGACGTGTCGACGTCGCTGGGGCCGTGCTCGCGCCCGCCGGACTCTGCGCGCTCGGCTACGGCCTCGCCATGGCCGGCCCCCACGGATGGAGCGCGCCCGTCGTCCTGCTCCCACTGGGATCAGGCGTTCTGCTGCTCGCAGCCTTCGCCGTCGTCGAGACCCTGATCGCCCACCCGCTGCTGCCACCACGGCTGCTCGCATCCACCGCCCGCGTCGCCGCCCTGCTGACAGCCATGCTCGGCCCGGCCGGCGGCGCCACCACAGCCTTCCTCCTCTCCCTCTACTTCCAGCAGGTACGCGGCTGGTCACCGCTGGCGACCGCCGCCGCCTACCTGCCGTACACCGTCGTCCTCTCGGCGACCGGCCTGCTCTCCGGGCGCCTCGTCGAACGGTTCGGCGCCCGCAAGATCGCACCGGTCGGGCTCCTGGTCATCTCAGCGGGATTGGCGCTGATCAGCCGCCTCACCCCGACAGGCCCGCTGGGCACACCGCTCCTCGCCGGCCTGCTGGTCCTGCCATTCGGCATCGGACTGACCATCCCCTCCGCCGTGACAACAGCGGTGGAGGGCATCCCCCAGCGGCAAGCCGGCCTGGCAGCCGGCGTCGTGAACACCGCCATGCTCACGGGCCCCAGCATGGGCGTGGCTGTGCTGGCCTCGCTCGCCGACAGCCGCACCGCCGCCCTCACCCATGCGGGCCGCACCCCCTCGGCCGCCGCGGTCGGCGGTTACACGTACGCCTTCGCCATCGCGGCCATCGCATTCCTTCTGGCCGCGGCACTCACCGCCGCAGGTTCGCGGGCACGCAGGCCTGAACGACTGGGTTAGCCGGCGGGATGCCCACGACCTGTCAGGACAGTCAGCGTGGGCTCGAGGCTGCCGAGAGGTCCGGTAGGAAGGCGCAGAAGAGGTCGCGGTCCAAGCAGGTCGGAGCCGTCAGAGAAGCGTCGCCGGCTGATCTTGGTGACAACTACCGCCGGTATGTGTCAACTGGAGCTGGTAGCCGCACCGGAGCCTCCGGCGGCGTCGATCACCCTGCCGGTGAGCCAACGCGCGTCGTCCGAGGCGAGGAAGGCCACGATGTCGGCCACGTCCTCCAGTCGGCGGTCAGCCGGTCAGCCGGTCAGCCGGTCGGGGTGGCGTTGCTCGCGGTGGCCGGCTGGCGGCCGCAGAAGGCGGTGGCCAGCAGCTTCTTCGAGGTCACCCAGCCCTGGCCGGTGTCGCGGTAGCCGTTGGTCGAGACCGCCACCAGCCGACGGCCGTCCAGGGTGCCGTAGAGGGCGCTGTTGTGCCCGCGGCCGGTGCTGCCGTTGTTGCCCCAGACCTCGCCGCAGGGCGTGGTCAACCGGCCGATCCCCAGGCCGTACTGGGCACCGCCGCTCGCCGGGGCGACCGTCAGCATCTCGGTGAGCAGCGGCGCGGGGAGCAGCCGACCGCCGAGCAGGGCCCGGAGGAAGGTGCTGAGGTCCGCGGTGGTCGAGATGCCGACGCCCGCCGCGTCCATCTCGCTCGGTTCCATCTCGGTGACGTCCACCGGGCCGCCGGGCAGATCGAGGTAGGTGTGCGCGTGCGGGCCGGGTATCCCCGTCGCGTGGGCCGGCATCGAGGTGCCGGTCAGCCCCAGCCGGTCGATGATCCGGCGCTCCACCTCCCGGCGCCAGTCGTGGCCGGTGGCCCGCTCGACGATCATGCCGGCCAGCAGGTAGTTGGTGTTCGCGTAGTACCAGTCCGTGCCGGGCGCGGAGTGCGGCGGGTGGCTGTTGGCCACCGCGAGGAGCTGCTGCGGCGTCCAGCTCCGCCAGCGCCCTTCGCGGAGCCAGGTCTCGGGGTCGAGCTTGACGGCCGGGTCCTCGGTGTAGTCGAAGAGCCCGCTGGTGTGGTTGAGCAGCTGGCGCACGGTGATGGAGGCGCCGCCCGGGACGGCGCCCGGCAGCAGGCTCTCCACGCTGTCGTCCAGCCCTAACCGCCCCTCGCCCACCAGCTGGAGGACGACCGTCGCCACGAAGGTCTTGGTCATGCTGGCGATCCGGAACCGGCCGTCCGCCGAGGGTTCGACGCCGGTCGAGACGTCGCCCACGCCCGCCGTGCCCTTCCACGCCGTGCGCCCGTACTCGGAGACCCGGGCGAGGGAGCTGGACGCCCCGCCGACCTCGACCACGCCCTCCAGCGCCTCGTTCAGCGCCCGGGCGTCCACGCCGCCCCGGTGCGGGCCGTGGCCGGCCGCCCCCGGGCCGGTGCCCGGCCGCGCCTCGCCGACGGCCGCCGCTCCGGCCGGCCCGGTGCCGAGGGCGCCGGCCGTCGGGGCGGTCACGCCCACCAGGCCCGCGCCCGCCAGCGCGAGCGCGACGACCCGCACGGCCGGGCCGCGCCGTCCGGCGCGGGCCCGTACGTCCGGCGCCGTCCGCGTTCCGTTCCGGTGCTCCGCCACCCTCATGAATCCTCCTGCGTCCGTGCCGGCGGCTTTCGCGACATCCGAAAAAGTGCGAGGGGCTGACACTTTGTCAGGTGGGTCACGAACCGGTCGTCCACCCACAGGTGCACAGCGGCTCCGTCTGCGGGTGGACACTCCTCCGGCGTGTCGGACCTCCCCGAGTCGGAGGCCGACCCCCGGGAACTCCGGGTCCGGCATCCGACGTGATGATGAGTCAGGAATTCGGTGAATCATCCCGGCGGGGCCTTGACGCGTCCGTGAACCGTGCTCGAACCCCCGAGGGCGCGGACGCCCGAGCTTGGCGTTGCGAGGACACGCTCCCGGCCCGGCTTGCGGGCCCGGTTGCCGCGGTGCACCAGTCGGCGGAACGAGGGCTCGATCCAGGTCATCCGCCCGAAGGAGAACGGCGGGACGAGCCGCCCGGCGGCGAGCCCCGGGTCGGCCACGGCGGGCGCGTACGCCTGGTGGGCGACGACCGTGGCGGTGTCGAAGTCGGCCCGGATCCCGTGCAGCTGGTGCATGGTGCCGACTCTGCCGCGGGCCCCCGGGTCGGGTCGAGCGGGTTTCCGCTGCTCACAAACCTGTTGCGGCGAACTGGGAATCCGTCACAACCATCGTTGCTGGAAAGTGATCTGACCATCCGTCAGGGAGGAATGCGCGACGGCCCCGCTGTCGCTACCATCCCTGTCAACACAGCTGACAGCGTGTGGCCGAGATGCCTTGGGGGGCCGGAAGTCATGTCCGAACTGCTGACCGACATCACCGCGATCGCTCCGTACTTCACCGTCGCCGCGACGACCTTCGGGACGCACCTGGCCCAGGAGGCCGCCCAGCGCGTCGCCACCGGAACGGTGGACGCGGGCGAGGGATTCTTCCGCCGGCTCTTCGGCCGGAGCTCCGGTGAGGTACCCGGAGCGCTGGTCCGGCACAACCTGCCCGAGGAGGAGGTCGACCTCCTGCTGAACGGTCTCAGCGAGGCCGACCGCGTCCGCCTGGCCGAGGCGCTCTCGACCTGGCTCCGCGGCGGCGCGACGAACGGGTTCGCCCCGGAACGGCTCGTCGAGGCCGTCCGGGCGGTACACGCCGAACAGTCCGGCCCGGTCACGATCACCACCTACGGTGACCAGTCGCCCGCCATCGAGAAGGTCGGGGACAACGCCACCTTCAACTTCGGGGGCAAGGGATGAGCAAACCTCCACCCGACGATCACCCGAGCGCCGACCGCACCGGCCGGTCGGCCGCCTCCGAGCAGGCGGGACGGCCTCCGGCCGGCGACCACTCGTCGAACAGCGCCACCTACGGCGGCCAGTCCGTCGCCACCCAGCGGGTGGGCGACCACGCCACGTTCATCTGGAGGAGCTTCGACCTCTACTCCGCCGTGGCGCTGCTGCCGCTGCTGCTCGCCCTGGGCGTCGCGGGTTCTGCGGTCCTGAGCTGGCCCGGCGGCCCGCAGGGCCAGTTCCTCTGGTTCTACCTCGCCATCGGCGCCGGCTTCGGCCTGGCGGTCTGGTGCGCCGTCGCCGGGATGACGACGACCTTGCGGCGTCCGGGAGACCCGGCTCCGGCGAGGGCGGCCCCGGGCAGGCCGGCCAGGGCCTGGTGGTGGCTGGTGGTGTCCACCATGGTGCTCTCGCTGCTCGCCCTGACCGCGCTGACGGATGTCAGGCGCAACGGGGAGATCCCCGTGGGGATAGCCGTACAGGACGGCGACCGCGGGCCCGGAACGTGGAAGCTCGTGGTGCCTCCCGCGGCGCCGGGGAAGGCCCGCAACCGGCTGAAGCTCGAACTGGCCCTTGCGGACGCGGATCCGAGGCTGCCGTCCTGCATCCACCAGACGACCGCCACCCTGACGGTGACCACCTCGGGTGTCACCCCGTCGGCACGAGACGTTCCGGCGCAGTCGGAGGTGGAGTTCTTCCTCGGCGGCCAGCACGGAGGGATGACCATCCAGGTCGCCGTGCAGACCTCGCAGGGCTGTCAGGTGCGTGTGGCGAAGGTCAGCGGAACGCTCTTCAACACGTGACAAGGGAACGGGAAGTACACATGACGGGAACGATACGAGGGGCGTCGGCGGCCCGGGCCGCCGCCATGGCGGCCCTCCTGGTCGTCGCCGGGGGCTGCGGGGCGGAGCCGGAGCCTTCGCTGTTCGCCGACGCGAAGCGGGTCCGGGTCGGCGCGAAGACCGACCAGCCGGGAACCGGCTACCAGCCACACGGCGGCACCTTCACCGGGCTGGACATCACGGTGACCCGGGAGCTCCTGAAACGGATCAAAGCGGGGCCCGCGGACTTCGGCGGGGTCATCTCAAAGGACCGGGCCGCCGAGCTCCGTAGCAAGAGGTTCGACCTCGTGGCAGCGACCTTCTCGATCACCGACGAGCGGATGCGCCCGGTCGACGCGACTCCCCCGGGGGAAGGGCTCGACTTCGTCGGCCCCTACGCGACGACCCCCCAGGGCATGCTGGTGCGGAAGGAGGACGAGGGGCGGTACCACACCCTGGACGACCTCAACGGCAAACGGGTGTGCGTCTGGGGCGGCACGACCTCCGATGTCGAGCTCAACAAACTCCCCCAACGGTTCACTGTGCGCGTGGAGGAGGACGCCGGATACTGCATCAAGGCGCTCAAGGCCAACGATACCGACGCGGTCTCCACCGATCTGCTGATCCTCTACGGCTTCATGGACTCCGACAGCACGCTGACGGTCGTGCCGAAGATCTCGTTCGGGAGGCCCAACCAGTACGGCATCGCCCTGGCGAAGGGCCACCGCAAGGACTGCGAACGGCTTCGGGACGCGTTGAAGGAGTACGCGACAGACAATGACTGGACGCGCGACTTCGACCACGACCTGCCCAAGGTCCCGAAGGAGCTGCGCGATGCGGCCAAGCCGACGGAGTCCAGCATCGACGCGCTGTCCTGCAAGGACCGTCCGGACGCCGGGCACGCGGGGTGACGGCCCGCGAACCGGGCGGACACCGGACCGGCCGGCATTCCGTCCCCGTCCGCCCGGTGCGGCTCGGAAAAGCAGCGGGTAACCGGGTGGCTACCCGCTCTTGAGGTCGTCGGCGAGGCGGCGGGCTGCCGCACCGCCCACTGGGCATCCGTCGATGACGAACCGTACGACGGTTTGCACGCACGGACACATGGTGGTGATCTCCGCGGGCACCTCGACCGCGAAGATCACCACCAGCACATCACGCCCAGCAGTTGATCAATGACCCAACACTTTCTGAGGGAGATCCTCCCCGCCGGTGCCGCGACCGGACTGGAAGCAGCCCTGCGCGGACCCGAGCTTCGAGTGCGACACCGTCGCCGTCCCGCTGGACCACCGCGACCCGCGGGGGCGGTCGATCCGGCTGTCCGTCATCCGCCGCCCCGCCACCGACCGGGCGCACCGGATCGGCTCGCTGTTCTTCAACCCGGGCGGCCCGGCCGTACCCGGGACCGCGGCCCTGCCCGCCGTGTACGGCCTGTTCCCCGAGCAGGTGCGCGAGCGCTTCGACATCGTCAGCTTCGACCCGCGCGGCACCGGCGCCTCCACCACGCTCGACTGCTTCCCCGACCCGGCGGCCGAGCGGAACCTGCTCGGCCGGCTCCCGGTGGGCTTCCCGGTCGGCGCGGAGCAGCGGTCGGTCTGGGCCGACACCTACGCGCGCCTGGGCCGCCAGTGCGCGGACCGTGATCGGACCGGTCTGATGGCCCATCTGTCCACCGCGGACGTCGCACGCGACATGGAGGTGCTGCGTCGGGCCGTCGGCGACGAGCGGCTCAGCTACCTGGGCACCTCCTACGGGACGTTGCTGGGCGCCACGTACGCCAACCTGTTCCCCGGCCGGGTCCGCGCGATGGTCCTGGACAGCGCCCTCGACCCGGCCGCCTGGTCCACCGGCCGTGGGCCGCGCGACCGGGAGCTGCCCCCGTTCCTGCGCGCCGGCAGCGACCTCGCCTCGGCCCGCGCGCTCGACGCGTTCCTCGACCGCTGCGCCGCCGCCGGCCCCGAGGCCTGCGCCTTCTCGGCGGGCGGCGCGGAGGCGACCCGCGCCAAGTTCGACGGGCTGCTCGACCGACTGCGCCGAGGGCCGGTCACGGTCGGCACGTCGCCTCGGGCGGAGACCCACGACTACGCCTCCGCCGTGTCCGCCGTGGTGTCGAAGCTGTACGCGGCGGCGCCGGTGCCGGGTGTCCCCGACACCGGCTGGGCCGCGCTGGGCGGGTGGCTGCAGGGGCTGTGGACCGCCCCCGACACCCCGTCGGCCCCGTTGCCGACCGGTGGCCCGTCGGGGCAGGCGCAGGTCCTCGGCGTGCTGTGCGCCGACGCGGCGAACCCGCCGGCCGGCACCGACCACGGGGCACTGGCGGACCTCGCCGGAGCGCGTTCCGGAGCCGTCGGCCCGTTCTGGGTGTGGCAGACCCGGCGCTGCGCGTCCTGGCCGTCCGAGGCCGCCCGGGACCGTTACGACGGCCCCTGGAACCGCCCCACCGCCGCGCCCGTCCTGGTCGTCGCCAACACCGGTGACCCGGCCTGGCCGTACGAGGGCTCCCGGGCGATGGCCGACTCCCTCGCCCGAGCCCGGCTGCTGACCGTCGACGGCCACGGGCACACCGTCCTCGGCAACCCGAGCGCCTGCGCCGCCGGTTACGAGGAGCGTTACCTGGTGGACGGCGAACTGCCGCCGCGCGGGACGGTCTGCGCCCCGGACCACCGGCCGTTCGAGCCGCGGGGCGTGTAGCGGCCGCGGCGCCGCCCCCGCAGCGGACCGGGACACCGGTCCGGCGGTGGCCGGGGTCGTCCTCGCGGGCGAGGTGGCCGGAGAAAAGCCAACGGGGTTCGTCGGGCGAAGGGTTGAGGGCTGCGGCGGGTTTCGCAAATAGGTCTCTGGACACAAACGGTTTGTCATGCAAACCTGTTGGGCGTGACGACAAACGATGCCCCGTCCCCGAGCGACCCCCGCAACCTCCTGGCGATGAAGCGGGCCCTGGTCCGCCACGTCCGCCGTGAACAGCGCGGTGCCTGGTTCGCGCTCCTCGTCTTCGCCGCCGTGCGCTTCGCCGACGCGCCGGTGGTCCGCTACGGCCAGGGCGACCACAACGGCGACCTGCCGCCGGCCATGTGGTACTGGCCGGTGGCGCTGGTACTCGCCTACACCGCGATCGGCTGGTTCTACTGGCGCCGTTCCGCGCGCCTCGGCCTGGGCACCCGGGTCGGGCCGTACCTGGCGCTGGGCATCGCCCTGGTCGTGTTCATCACCGGCTACGTGCTGTGGGAGGCCCAGCACCCGGGATTCCTCGCCGATCTGCGCGAGCCTTCCCCCTTCGCCCCGGTCCTCAACTCGGTGGTGAGCCCGGCGGGAACGATCGGCCTGGCGCTGCTGCTGCTCGCCCGGATCGAGCGCAGCTGGGCGCTGCTCGCCATCGCCTGCGGGTACCTTGGAGCCATGCTCAGCACCACCGACCTTTCCGACCGTTCACCATGGGGCTTTCCGGGCATCCTGGTCGAGGGGGGAGTGCTGCTGCTCGGCGGTGTCGGCCTCGCCCTGCTGCCGCGGGTCAAGGAGCGGTCGGCCGCATGACCGAACACCCGACCAGCAGCCTCGACGACGTCGTGCACCAGCGGGTCCGCCTGGGCATCCTCGCGGTGACCAGGGAAGCCCGGCGGGTGGAGTTCACGTTTCTGCGCGGCTCGCTCGGCCTCACGGGCGGCAACCTCTCCCAGCACCTCGGGGTGCTGGAGAAGGCGGGGCTGGTCACGATCGACAAGGGCTACGAGGGCAAGCGAGCCCGCACCTGGATCCAGCTCACCAAGGACGGCCGGAAGGCCCTGCAGGACGAGGTCGCGGCGCTCAAGGCCCTGATCGACCAGATCGAGGCGGCGGAGCAGGACGTGGACCCCGGCTGAGCCGTCCGCCGGGTGCCGTGGGGCACTCGCGTCGGCGCCCCTCGCCCCGGTCGGGCGTGGGGCGCCGCGGGGCGTGGTCCTGCTGCCGGAACCGTGGCCGGTGTCAGATGTCAGGCGTGGGCGGGGAAGCGTGCGAGGGCGCGCAGTTCGGCCTCGACGGCTTCGATGCCGTCGAGCCGCTTGCGGTCCCAGTCGGGGAGCCGTTCGGGTTCCAGCCGCCGCGCCAGCAGATCCGAGGCGTCGGTGGGCAGGGCGCGCCGGAAGGCGCCGACGAGCGCCTCGGGGATCCGGGCTCGGTAGCCGACGCGTCGGGCGGCCTCCAGGGCGGTGGCGGCGGTCGCGGTGTCCAGTTCGCCGAGGTCGCCCAGCTGCCGCAGCAGCCAGCGCACGTTGACGAGCGGCACCGTGAGGGCTTCGCTGGTGACCGGGTCCATCAGCAGGGCGACCTCGGCGTCGGAGTCGACGTGCCCGGCGAGGTACTGCTCGCAGACCCAGCCGTGCCGGATCATGCCGAGGGTGCGGCACTCCACGGCGCGCAGCGCGCCCATGGACGAGGCGCCGGCGAGGTAGAGGCCGCTTGCGAGGTACTCGCGGATCTCGGTGACGGAGACCGCGAGGTTCTGGCCGAACTCCCCGTCCAGGATCAGGGTGCGGTTGTTCCACTTCCCCTCGACCGGGGTCCGCAGCAGGTCGCCGCGGATGATCGGCGGCCGCAGGACCAGGCCGACCCCGAGGGAGTCGGCGGTCTCGCACAGTCGTCGCGTGTCCCGGGGCAGCAGCGAACTGCCCGCGTACACCGTCAGTGTCACCGCCATGCCGCCGTCCAATCCGGTCGTTCCGCCGAGCGGGCCTTGAGCAGGCGCACCCCGGCCCGCAGGTGGTCGACGTGGGTGAACTCGCTGCCCGGAACCACGACCTTGACGATGGAGAAGGGGAGGCCCTCCGGGGCCAGGCTGGTGCGCAGCACGAGGTGCAGGCCGTGCTCCCCGAGCAGGTCGAGCAGGAACGCCAGGTCGGTCGCGTTGTCGCCGGAGCTGCGGTCGGGGATCGCGTGGAACGGCAGCCACGGCCGGCCCTCGCTCCAGTTGTGGAGGTAGTCGCGCAGTTCGTCGTACGAGGCGTGGCGCCGGTACGCCTGGCCCTCCAGGTCCTCGCGCGCCCCGGCGATCACGATGAGGCGGGACTGCGCGGCCTCGGTGAGCGCCCGCATGAGGGCGATCTCCGGGTTGAGGTGGCAGCCCGCTCCTCCGGTGAAGAGCATGCCGTCGCGGGAGTGGGTGTCGTCCGTGGTGACGAAGAAGGTGGGTACGGGCAGGGCGCCGGTGTAGGCGTGGACGGTGACGCTGATCGAGGCCCGCTCGAAGCGCTCGACGAGTTCCCGGTGCGCGTCGGGGAGGGTGTCGACCGGCACGCGGTGGCCGAGGCCGAGCTTCTCGCCGAAGGCCGTGCTGTCGTGTTCGATGACCTCGTACAGCGCCTGCACGGTGGCGTCGACGGGGTCGTTGCCCGCGGCCAGGCCGATGGTGTTGGAGGACATCAGCCCGCCCTCGTGGGGGAAGGGCGTGAAGACGGCGACGGCCGGTACCGCGATGTCGACGTCGTTGCGCAGGCAGTGCATCGGCCACCAGGTGGTGGGTGTCCGCGGCGTCCAGTGGTGTCCGCGGCGGGGCACGAGTCGCCGGGGGTCGAGCGTCGGCATCCGCTCGTTCATGACCGCGTACGGCAGCGGCGGTTCGGGGCGGCCGTCCGGTTCGCAGTAGCGACGCTCGATGGCCTCCATCATCGCCGAGACCCGGGCCCCTTGACGGGTGTGGCCCTTGCCGCTGGTGACGGTGTTGAGTCCGGGGGCGGCCAGCGGGCGCACGGAGTGGAAGACCGGGATGCCGAGGACGTCCAGGTCGGTCACCTCGCTGACCCGGGTGACCCCGACCCGTTCCAACAGCGACTGCGCCAGCCACTCCACCTCGTCGAGGGAACGGCTGCGCAGGGCGAGGCTCTGGTCCACGGGGGATCCTCCGGTCGGTCCCGCTGGTCGGGGGCGTCCGGCCTGCGGTGGCCGGCGCGGGGGTTTCGTCGCGGCCGGGATTCCCGGACCGTCGGTGGCCGGGCCGGTCAAGGGCGGTCGGCGGTGAGGCGCAGGAGCTCGACCGGGTCCAACGCGGCGAAGTACCCGGCGAGTTGGCCGAGCACCCAGTCCGCCTTCCGGTCGACGGGCATCAGGTGGTGGCTCCGGTGCTCCTCCTGCCGCTCCAGGTGGGCGAGGCCGGTCCGCCGAAGGGCCCTGACGATCTCGGCCGTGGCGGGCGGGCGTTCGGCGAGGACGAGCAGCAGGCAGTCCCCGTCGTCGCCGGCGAGGGCGCCCCGGGTGGTGCCGGCCGGAACGTACACGGCGGTGCGGGCCGGGGCCTCCAGCGGAGCGGAGTCCGCCTCGCCGGTGTGCCAGGTGACGCTGCCGGAGCAGACGAGGACGACGGCGTCCGCGGCCGCCTCGGCGTACGCCACCGGGTGTCCGGCCGCCGCGAGGTAGGCGGTCGCCTCGACGTGCCGACCGAGTGCCTCGCGGACGGTCGCGAGGGCGGGCCGGGCCGGGGCCAGCCAGTCGCTGACGGACGGCAGCCGCAGGGTGGCGCCGGCCCGGTACTGCCCGGTGACGTTGCGGTGGTGGACGAAGCCGGTGACCTTGTGGTTCTGGACCCTGCGAGCGGTGAAGACCTCGGCGGCCGGCAGCCTGGCGCCGCCCCGGTAGACCTCCAGGTAGGGGTGGGCGAGCAGGCCGCAGTCGATGGTGCCGAGTACGTCGGCGGCGGTCGGCAGCGTCGTGGCGCCGGACAGGGCCGTGTGGGCGGCCGGGCCGTCGCGGCGTTCGGTGAGCCAGTGCGCGAGGCCGGGGTCGGCGTCGGCGTGGGGTTCGGTCCGCGTCATCGTGATCCGTCCCGCAGGCGTGCGGTGGTGAGGGCCCGGTCGACGAGGGTGGCGCCGTCGACGCCGGCGGCGAAGTCCTTGAGGTCGGCCAGCAGCGCGGCGGCCCGGGCGAGTGCCGAGGTGGCGCCGCGGCCGGCCTCGGCGGGGCGGCCGGAGGCGATCCACTCGTCGATGTACGCCTGTGCCAGGGCCGACGGCGGGGGCTCGGTGAGCGTGAAGGTCACGTGCAGGGAGGCGCGGTCGACCGCGGTGGCGGCGTGCCCGGTGCCGTGCGGCAGGTAGAGGAGGTCGCCGGGTTCGAGGACGACGACCTGCTCCTTGGAGGTGTCCACGTCCAGCCCGGCACCGGCCTCCGGCGGCGTGTCGTACAGGTGCCACTCCTTGGCGCCCTGGAGCTGGACGGCGATGACACGGGAGCCGTCGCGGTGCGGGAGCATGCCGCGCTTGCCCGCCGGCGTGTAGAAGAGGAACGCCTTCGACTCGGCGGGGAAGACCGCGTCGAGCGCGTCGTTGACGTCCCGGAGGAAGGGGTGCCAGTCCTCGACCTGGTTGAGCTTGAGGGTGGCGCCGTCCGCGAGGTGCCGGCCCACTCCCACCGGGTCGATGAACCCGTCGACACGGGTGCCGGCCACCTCGCGGGTCGCGAGGACCTCGCTGTCGGAGGGCGCCAGGCCCTCCTGGAGGACGGAGAAGTAGGGGCGGCGCAGCAGGCTGCCGTCGATCAGCGCGAGGATGTCGTCGACGCGGGGGAGGCCGTCGAGGGCCACCGCGCCGCGCAGCACGAGGGGGTCGCTCGCGTGGTAGGCCGCGCGGAGGTCGCTGCCCTCCTCCAGCAGATCGGTCAGCGTGCTCGTCGGCACCGGCGGTTCTCCCCTCACGAG
>NZ_JBHUAF010000191.1:0-15405 GCF_042789895.1 Kitasatospora sp. NPDC056783 | reverse complement strand
GGGCGAAGGTCACCGCAGTTCTCCGGCCGGGCTCCAGAGGAGGGCGCGGGCGCGGGCGGTGTCGGCGAGGGCCTGGTCGAGCGGTCGGCCGGGCGGCATCCCGTAGATGGAGGTGAACAGGGTCATGTCGGCGGTGAACGAGTGGATCTCGTTGGGCCGGGGCGCGGTGTGGGTGATGGTGCCGCGTCCGGTGGTGCGGATGATCGCCTCGGCGAGGTCGAGGACAGTGGTGGCGTGCCCGGAGCCGATGTTGACGACGGGCAGCAGACGGTCGGCTGCGAGGATACGGCCGAGCATGGTGACGGTGTCGTCGACGTGGTTCAGGTCCCGGGCCTGGGTCCCGGTGCCCTCGATCGTCAGCGGCCGGTCGGCGAGGGCGGCGTCCAGGAACGCGGGGACGACCGCGTCGCCGTCCTCCCACGGCCCGTAGGTGTTGAAGAGGCGGGCCACGCCGATCTGCCGGCCGGGGCCCAGGCGGTGGCGGTAGATGTCGGCGAGGTGCTCGGTGGCGCTCTTGCCGGCCGCGTAGGGGGAGCGGGGCTGGTGGGGGGCGCTTTCGGCGAGCTGTCCGCTCTGCTGGCCGTAGACCTCGCAGGACGAGGCGAGCAGGAGACGGCCGGCGCCGGAGGCGGCGAAGGTGTGGATGATGTGCCGATCGACCGCGGTGTTGCGTTCGAAGGCGCCGACAGTGAACGAGCGGGGCACCGACTTGTGGGCGGCGAGGTGGACGATGGTGTGGATGCCGTCCAGGTCGCCGGGCTCCAGGGTGCGGACGTCGCGTTCGATCAGGTGGTCGGGGCGCGGCCGCGGGGAGGTGACGGACAGGTCGTCCAGCGCGGTGACGGTGTGTCCGTCGGCGCGCAGGGCGGTGGTGAGGGCGGAGCCGATGAAGCCGGCGGCTCCGGTGACGAGCAGGTTCACGAGCGGTCCTTGGCGGTGTCGAGGGTGTGCAGGTAGGAGGCCAGGGCGGCGGCGCCCTGGTAGGTGTGGGAGCGGATGCCGAGCCCGGCCGCGTCGGCGGTGACCGAGGGGATGTCGTCGACGAGGACGAGGTCCTTGCGGGTGGTGCCGTGGGCGGCGGCCACGTGGGCGAAGAACTCAGCGCTGGGCTTGGTGGCGCCGATCTCGTGCGAGCAGTGCACCGCGTCCAGCACCGACAGGTCCTCGCGGAACAGCTCGCGCCAGTACCGCGCGTGCAGCATGTTGGTGTTGGAGACCCCGACGACGGCATCGAAGAGGCTGCGCACGGCCGGGTCGGCGAGCAGGGCGAGCAGGGCGGGATCGACGGTGCCGTAGATGGCGTTCCAGCCCTGCTCCAGCTGCTCGTCGGTCAGGTCTACGGCCAGCAGGTGGCGCAGGTGCTCCAGGTAGGCGGCGGGCTGGATCTCGCCGCGCTCGAAGGCGTCGAACGGCTGGTCGATCAACCAGCGTGCCCGCACGTGCTCGGGGTCCTGTCCGGCGGCGGCGGCCCACGCGGTGATGGCCTTCAGGAAGGAGTAGGAGAAGAAGACGCCGCCCATGTCGACGAGCAGGACACGGCGGGGTCGGCGGGATCGGTCAGGTGAGGACACGGGTGGTCTCCAGGTCGGGCAGCAGATGGCTGTAGTGGACGGCGATCAGGTCGCGGCGGGGCTTCCCGATGGAGGTGACCAGGAGGAGCTCGGGCCACCGGTCGGACAGGACGCGGACGGCGGCCAGGTCGCAGTAGGGCACTTCGCCGTTGCGCCGGGCCGTCTCGGCGCCGTGGTGCAGGTCGCGTTCCAGGGCGGCGACTTGGTCGGGGAGCCAGCCGGCGGTGGACGGGGCCGAGACCAGGGCGACCGCGCGGGGCAGGCCGGGGCCGAGCAGGCACGCGGCGTCGACCTGAGGATGGGTGAGCAGGTGGGCCTCGATGGGCTCGGGGCGGACCATCACGCCCGCCCCGGTCTTGAACGCCGCCCCGATCCGGCCGCTCAGCCGCAGCCCGCCGGTCGCGCTCTGCTCACGGTGGACCCGGTCGCCGGTGTGCAGCCAGCCGTCGGTGTTGGTGACCGGAGTCAGGCGCGGCCACTGCTCAACGTATCCGCCGGCGAGGTGGGGGCCGCGCAGCAGAAGTTGTCCAGCGTCGTCGATCCGGTGCTCCACGCCGACCGGCCGTCCCAGCCCGGGGATGGTGGCGTCGTCCTGGTGGAAGGCGGGCACGGTGGTCTCGGTCGCACCGTAGGCGCCGCTGATCCGCAGCCCCGCGTGCCGGTGGAGCGCGTCGGCGACCGCGTGGTCGAGGGCGGCGGCGCCGTTGACGGCGGTTGCCACCGAGCCCAGCGCCTGCCGCAGCCGCCGGCCGGCGTCGCCCGGCTGCTCGCAGGCGGCGGCCAGGCGGGCCCAGATGCGGGGGACGCCGAGCAGGGTGTCCGCCCGGTGTCGGACCAGGTCCTCTTCGAGGCGCTCCGGCGTGGAGGCGACGACGGTGGTCCCGTACAGGCACATCAGGGTGTGGCCCATGATCCGCTGGGCGACATGTGAGACGGGCAGGTAGGACAGGCAGCGGGCGGGGCGGGCGCCCCAGAGCGCGGTCCACGTGTCAGTGCCGCGCACCAGCGCCGCCTCGGTGAGGGCCACGGCGCGCGGCACACCGGTGGTGCCGGAGGTGAACACGATCGCCGCGGTCTGCTCCAGCCGGCGCCCGGCCAGCCGGCGGGCCGCCGCGCGCCACTGCGCGGGGGCGCCGCGGGGGCGGGTGCTGCGCTCGTCCACGGCGTGCACCGGTGTCCCGGCCCGGCCAGCGGCGTCGGCTAGCACGCGGTCGCCGACGGTGTCGAGGACGGCGGCGGGCTCCACCACCGGCCACAGCGCGGCGAGTTGGTCACGGGGCAGGTCTGGGAGGACGGCGGGCACTCCGCCGGCCAGGAGTACGGCCAGGTCCACGGCGGAGAACAGCGCGCCCGGCCCGGTGCGCAGCAGCACGACCCGCCCGGCCACCTCGCCGGCGGCCCGCAGCTGCCGGGCCAGGGTCAGCGCCCGGCCCAGCAGCTCGTCGAACGTCCACACGGTGCCGTCCGGTCCGATGACGGCCGGCTGCCCGCCGGGGTGGGCGAGGAAGCGCGGCAGCAGACGGTCTCCCATCACAGCTCCCGGGCGGTGGTCGCGGTCAGGCGGTGGGCTCCGGCGAGCTGTCGGCCGCGCGCGGCGATCAGGGCGTGGCGGGAGATCGTCAGGGCGTCGCGCCAACAGCCCTCCAGGCCCGCGCCGCGGTGGATGGCCGCTGCCCCCGCGGCGTCGAACAGCGTCCGGCACGCCTGCTCGCAGGCCTCGGCCATCTGGCAGCAGGCCGTGCGCAGCAGCGCCCGCTGCCCGGCGCCGACCTGGCCGGACAGGGCGCTGCTCCACGCGGTGTCGCTCGCCGCGTCCAGCAGGGCGGCCGCGGCCCGGATGCGGCCGTGGGCCTGGTCGAAGGCGGCCTGGACCGCGGGCTGGCCGGCCAGCGGCCCGGCGCCGTAGCGGTTCGAGGCGGTCGAGGCGAGGGCGGTGAACGAGGACAGGGCCCGCTCGGCGGTCGCGCGGGCGACCTCGGCGATGCACCCGGCCAGCAGCCCGTACAGGGGGTAGCGGTACAGCGCCCCGTCGGCCAGCGGCGGGTCGGTCAGGCTGATGCTGTGTGTGGGCGGCACCAGGGTGTCGCAGGCCACGGTGTAGGAGGCGCTGCCGCGCAGCCCGAGGGCGTTCCAGTCCTCCTCGGCGGACAGCTGTTCGCTGGGGACGAGCCACCAGCGGGTGCCCGCCGCGCCGCGGGCGTCGGTGGGGGTCGCGAGGGCGGCCAGGGTCATCGCCGGAGCGCCGGTGACCAGCGGCCAGCGCCCCCGCAGCCGCACCCGGTCGGCCTCCCGCTCGGCCCGGCCGACCGGTACGGAGGAGCCGGCGACCACCGGGGCGGGTCCGGCCAGGTCGCGGGCGACGTGCGCGTCCAGGCGCGACAGGAACGCGCCGGCCGGGGCGTGGATGGCCGCCACCCATCCGGCGGCGGGGTCCGCGAGGGCGACCTCGCGCACCGCCGCCAGGATCTGCGGCACGTCCCACTGCAGGCCGCCGCAGTCGGCGGGTACCGCTGCCCGGGGCAGCGGTGAGGCGCTCAGCGCCGTCCACACCGACGGGTGCAGCGTCCCGTACTGCTCCCCGAACTCCCGGTGCTCGCCGGCCGTTCGGCTCAGCTCGGCCACGGCGACAAGGTGGGGGTGGTCTTGGACAAGGGTCATCTCGGTCTCCACTCGGTTCAGGTCGAGCACAGGACGAAGGAAGGTGCCGCCGTGGGCGGCGTAGAAGAAAGGGGGGAAGGTCAGCGCGGACCGGTGGTGAGCAGGTCGCGCAGCACGGGGGCGACCGTGTCCAGGAGGTCTCCCGTCAGCCAGCCCGGACCCGTTTCGCGGGCCAGGACCTCGCCCGCGGTGCCGACCAGGTGGCAGGCCAGCGCCGCCGCGTCGAAAGGCGCCGGCATCTGGGCGAGCAGCGCGGCGGCGACGCCGGCCAGGACGTCCCCCGTGCCGTGGCGGGCCAGGCCCGGGTGCCCGGCGGGTACCAGCCGGCTCCGGGCGCCGTCGGTGATCAGGTCCGGATCGCCCTTGGCCACCAGCACCGCGCCGGTCTCCCGGGCCGCGTGCGCCAGGGCCGCCGCGTCGACCGCCTCGCCGCGCACCGTCAGGGCGGGCGGGCCGGGCGAGGCGAGCAGGGCGTGGGCCTCGGCCCGGTTGAGCAGCACCAGGTCCGCGCCCAGCCGCCACAGGCGCTCGCGGGCGCGAGGGCCGCCGCCCAGCGATCCGTCGACCACCAGCGCCGCACCCCGATCGTGGTCCCGGACCTCCTCCAAGGCGTCCAGGAACGTGTCGGCCAGCGGACTGCCGCCCAGCCCCGGGCCGACCAACCACACCACCCGGCCCCGGGCCCCCGTCTGCGCGAGGCGCTGCACCATGCGCCGCGACACCCCGGCCACCGCCTGCGCAGCAGCGGCGTCCAGCTCGGGCCCCATTCCCGGGAACAGGTGCGCCTCGAGAGCCACCTGCTGCGCCGCCGCGGCGGGCGGCGCGGCGACCCGCACCCCGTGCGCCCCGGCGCGGCGGGCCGCCAGCGCCGCCGCGTACGGCGGACCGGGATACTCGCGCGAGCCGCCGATGACCACCACCAGCCCCCCGTCACCCTTCACTCCCCCGTCGGCCCCCGCGACGGCCCGCAGCGCCAACTCCCGGGCGGCGACGGCGTCCACGCTCACGACTCCCGCACCGTCGCCTCCGTGAACCTGGCGGTATGACGATCCGTCAGTCGCTAGGCTCGGAAGCGACACCCGCGCCGGCACCCGGTGCTGGGCCGCTTCGAGGGGACCCTTGTGACCGCACCCACCCGTACCTGGCCGCACCTGCTCGCCACCCTGCTGCGCGGCGAGGACCTGACGGCGGACGACACCAGGTGGGCGATGCGCGCCGTCATGAACGACGACCACGAACCCGCCGCCCTCGCCGGCTTCCTCGTCGCGCTGCGCGCCAAGGGCGAGAGCCCCGCCGAACTCGGCGGCCTGCTCGACGCCCTGATGGAGCGCGTCGTGCCGCTGTCCGTCGACGGCACCGGCATGCTCGACATCGTCGGCACCGGCGGCGACGGCGCTCACACCGTCAACATCTCCACCATGGCCTCGATCGTCGTCGCCGCCACCGGAGTGCCCGTGGTGAAGAACGGCGGCCGCTCGGTCTCCAGCAAGTCCGGCTCCGCCGACGTCCTGGAGCAGCTCGGCGTGCCGCTCACCCTCGGCCCCGAGCAGGTCGCCCAGTGCGTCACCGAGGTCGGCATCGGCTTCACCTTCGCCCCGGCCTTCCACCAGGCCCTGCGCCATGCTTCCCCCGTGCGCCGCGCCCTGGGTGTGCCCACCGCGATCAACTACATCGCCCCGCTGACGAACCCGGCCCGGCCCGGGGCCGCCCTGGTCGGCTGCTCCAACCTCCAGCTCGCCCCCGTCCTGGCGACCGTTCTCGCCAGCCGCGGCACCCGGGCGCTCGTCGTCCGCGGCCGCGACGGCCTGGACGAGATCACCACCGCCGACGTCACCGACGTGTGGAGCGCCGACGAGAGCGGCGTGCGCCAGACCACGCTCGACACCGCCCGCTTCGGCCTGGCCCGCCCCGCCCCCGACGCGCTGCGCGGCGGCGACGCCGCCTACAACGCCGCCGCCGTCCACACCGTGCTCTCCGGCGCCCCGGGTGCCGCGCGCGACGCCGTCCTGGCCAACGCCGCTGGCGCCCTCGCCGCCCGCAGCGCCACCACCGGCCCCGGGCTCGCCGACGCTTTCGCCGACGGCTTGGACCTGGCCCGCGCCGCCATCGACAGTGGAGCCGCCACCGCCCTGCTCGCCCACTGGACCAAGCTCGCCTCCGAGCTGGCCGAACCGCGCTGACCCCGTCACTGCTGCGCCCCGCCCGTCAGCAACGGGGCCTGCCGCGACCACCGCCCGAGCGCCTGCCACCGCGCCCCGGTGTCCTCCGCCGCGATGTCGCACACCAGCTGCGCGAACGCCTCCCCCCGTCGGCCCGGCAACCCGGCGCCCTGCGCCGCCCGGTCGGTCGCCGTGGCGGCCGGGTAGGCCGCCACCACCTCGGCAAGCAGGTCCTTCACCACTGCGCCCTGCCCGCCCGGGCAGGCCACGTGGGCGGACGCCACCAGCGCGGCCCGCTCCCGCCAGGGCAGGAACACCGCCAACTCCCGCACGACATCCAGCGGATCGTCGCTGGTGTGCAGCATCGTCAGCAGCCGGTTGGGGCTCGCCGCGACCTCCCGCAGCGAGTCCGCGTCCCGCCGGCCCGGAACGTTGCCTCCCTTCAAGCCGGTCAGGCGCCGCGCGGCATCGCCCTGTCCGTGCCGGTAGAGCACCAGCAGCCCCGGGCCGAGCTCCGCCACCGCGTCCAGGAGCAGCAGCCGCTCCACGGTCGCGCGGCGAAGCTGCCACCACCACAGCGCCCGCACCCCGGCCCGCTCCAACCGCACGACGCTCGCACCCACCGCGCCGAACCCCGCGGCCTCCACCCTCGCCAGCACGTCCGCTGCGGCACCGGACGCCACGACGTCCGGCCGCAGCCACAGCAACGCCGTCTCCCGGGCGAACCGCTGCGCCTCGGCCGCGCCGAGCACGCCCACCAGCGTCGCCCAGCCCTCCCGCACCAGCGGGTCGAGGGCGTAGGCCCGCCTCTTCTCCCTGTCCCGGGTCAGCCGGTCAAGGGCCGGGGTGGGCATGTCCGCCCACCCCGGGCCCGTGGTCGTCTGCCTGCTCACGGAAGTCGTCACCGTGATCCTCTCCCCGCTTCCGTCGTGCGCTGTCCTCGACCAGCACACCGCGGGCGGGCAGGACGGCCACAGTGGTCAATCCCGTGAAAGCCGTGAAAACCGACTGGCATGCGTGAATCCGCGTGAAAGCGGAACAGGCCTTCCGCAGTGCCGCACCGGGCCGTCGCAGGACGCTCCCGGGCAACGGGTGACGCTGGCCGTGACGCTGAGACCTCTGCCCTCCCACCGCGTTGACGTGCAAGTTCTCCTCGAAGCGGGTCGGCGGCGGACGCTGATGACGCTCTGCCGCACCATGTCTCTGACCCCTCCCACCTCCCTTTTCCCTTCTTCCAGAGAGATGGGGCATGAGAGCGTCATCAGCGTCACGGCATCCGCTGGTAGGAGGAAGGGCCGCAGCTCAGAGCCGGTGCAGACCGGACGGGAGGTGTGTCACGACCAGCGTCACCACAACGTCACCCCGTGTCGGGTGCGACAGCTGTCCCGGAGCCCGGCGGTTCGTCCTCCTGGTGGGCGCCCGCCTTCGGGGCCGGCCAGTGGTGCGGGCCACCGGTGTGGGAGCCCTCGGGCCGGGCCCGGGCAGGCCTGTCCGGGGGCGTGCGGGCAGGCGGACGGGCCGCGCGTCTCGTGGCGACGGCGGGAAGGTGCGAGCGGTATCGGGGCTGGGTCGGTCAGGAGGGCGGACGTCCGGTCAGTTTCGTGGGTCCGGAATCGGCTGGAGGGTGATGAGGAAGGCGCGTCCGCTGCTGGTGCGGGGCCGCTTGCGGATGTCGATTCCGCGCTGGCGCAGGGCCGGGGCGAGGGCGGTCAGGCGAGTGGAGAACAATGCGGTGGTCTTGGGCCAGGTGTCGGGGAGCGGGCCGGGCGGCCTGAGGGCAGCGTCGATCTGGCCGGTGGTGGCCTGCCACTCGGTGGTGTCGGCGCTGCTGGCCCAGCGGGTGAGGGCGGTGGCGACCGGGTCGGCGTCCAGGACGTCGTCGGTGACCTCCTCCTGGGCGCCGGTGTAGGTGGCCAGGGTGTCCCAGCCGGTGACCGCGTCCAAGGCCCAGAGCAGCTCGGCCCAGTCGGCCATCCGCGGCCGGTGGTCGAGCTGGTCGGCCGCGTCGGGCAGCCGTGCCCACACCGCGGCCGCCAGGTCGAGCAGGCCGCCGAGGATGCGGCCGTGCGCGGCCCGGTAGCGGCGCCACAGGTCGTGTTCGCTGCGCCGGGCCTTGGGGTGGATCGCGTGGAGCGTGAAGGGGAGCAACCGTTCGGCGAGGTCGGTCTCGAGGGCGCCGACGTCGATGCCGGTCAGCAGGACGGGGCGTTGGTAGGCCCAGGAGGTGACGTCGGAGTCGCTGTACATCTCGCGTTTGGCGACGGAGGCCCCGGTGACGGTGCGGCACAGGAAGTCCGACAGCCACTGGGGGATGCCGGCCAGGTTGTCCAGGCCCATGGTCCAGCCGGCCGAGGCGGCGACCGCCCCGTCGTCCTCGCTGCGGGGGACGTTGCGTACCTCGGCGCGGATCCCGTCGAGTACCCGCAGCAACTGCCGGGCGGAGGTGGTCTTCGCGGTCCCGCGTTCCCCGGCGAAGTACGCGATGGGGCGGGGCATGTCGGGGCGCAGCCCGGCCAGCAGCCAGGCGACGGCCATCCGCCAGGACGGCTCGTCGAGGGCGGACAGCTCGCGCAGATGACCGAGCCCGGCCTGCCAGCCGCCCGGGTCGCGTTCGGGTAGCGGGAGTTCGCCCGTCAGCCGGGTGCGCCGCCACAGCGGGCCTTCTCCGACGGGCGGGGTCGTGACCGACCAGGTGCCCGGTTCGATGCACACGCTCCGGCCGTCCGCACGGCCGAGGTCGAGCCAGGTCACCTGCTCGTCGATGGGGTCGGGGGCGATCCGCAGGTGGACCGGCCGTTCCGGGGCGTCCAGGGCGAGGGCGTCCATGGTGGCGATCGCGTCCGTCAAGCAACCCTGGGACGGGGCCCGGCCGGTGCGCAAGGCGTAGGAGCGGTTGAGGAGTTGACGCAGGCTCCCGGTGCCGCCGAAGCCGCCGGCGGCGCGTAGCGGGCGGGCGATCGGCGGGCCGTCGGCCGGGACGGCGTAGGCGGTCTGGTCGTAGCGCACCAGGACGTACTCGTCCATGCCCAGGTGGAGCAGGACGTCGGCCTGCGAGAGTTTCGGCCCGCGGTCGGTGTTCTGCTGCTCGGCTGGCGCCGCCTCTCCCGGTTCGGCGGGCTGCGCCGTACGGGAGGGTCGGGGCTCGGTGGCCGGGAGGGGCAGCGTCACGTGGGTGGTCAGGTCGGTCATGGCCGTGCTCCGGGGCTCGGGGTGGTGCGCGGCGAGCGCATGCCCGCCTGGAGTGCGCGGCGGAGGGTGGACTGGGCGTGGGCTTCGCCTGGTTCGACCCCGGCGATCGCGGCGGCGTCGGTGAGCGTCTGGTGGACCTCGTCGAGCTCCAGCAGGCCGGCGCCGACCAGTTGGCCGAGCCGGAACCCGGCGCGGTTGATCGCGTCGTTGCGGCCGGAGCGGGCGCCGGCCACGGTCTCGGCCTCCCGGCGCAGGGCAGCGGCGGCGTACGCGGCCGCGTCGTGTGGCCGGTGCCGCGCGGCGGGGCGGGGAAGCCGGATCCGGGGTGGTGGTGGTTCGGCGGGGCCGCGGCCGCGCAGGCCGACGCGGGCCAGTTCGAGGCTGAGCCAGCGCGGCAGCCGGGAGGGTTCCGTGACCGGGCCGGTGACCTGGTAGCAGCCGGCCGGGATGCTGGTGGTGGGCGCGACCGCGGTGGACCAGCCGGCCCGCACGTCGATCTGCCAGCCGAGCCGGCCCGAGCCCTGAATGAAGCGGGCGCAGTCGGTCCGGTACCAGAGGTGGATCCCCCTGCCGGGGGTGCGCACCGTCAGCGTCGGCGGGGCGTGCAGCAGGCTCTCCGCCCGCCGCATCCGGCACAGCAGCTCCAGCACGTCCACCCCGGTCCGCACCCGGTCGGCCTCCGGGACGGCGGCCAGGTCGATCCCGGGCAGCACCAACTCGCGCTCCGGAAGCGGATGGTGGTGGTCGTCTAGGTCGACGACCAGCAGACCGGACGGGCCGGTGGCCACGCCGACGGCGAAGTCGCGGCCGCGCCACCAGCGGCGGATCAGGTCCGGATCGGTCGTGGCGGCCCGCACCCCATGGCACCACCGTCCCGCCGCCAGGCAGCCGCAGCCGCTGGCGCCCAGATCGGGGAACCCGCAGGGCGGCGGACCACCGGGAGTGGGCGGCCGACACCGGCCGCAGTTGCCGGCCGGACGCTTCGATCCGGGCCGCAGCGGATGGACCCACCACCCCCGGCCAGCGCACCGCAGGGCGAGCTCAAGTCCCTTCACGCCGCGCTCACCGCCTCCTGGTCCGCGACCGGCCGGACCGGCGCGGGCAGGCTCTCGCCCTCCAGCGGCCGGGCCGCGTACTGGGCCATCCGCTCCCGCCAGCCACCCGCCCGAGGCTGGACCGGAGCCTGAATCTCGGCACGAACCCGGTCGAGCCGCTGCTCCAGCAGGGCCTGCGCGCAGCGCCGGGCCGCGTCGTCGGCCGCGGCCCGGACCTCCGGCTCACTGCGGTGCCGGGTCCGCTCGATCCCGGCCACCCGCTCGACCTCCGCCCGCGCCTGCGGGCCGTCAAGCAGGCCCTCCAGCGCCAGCGCGCGTTCCCTGGCCGCCAGCTGCTCGGCGAGCTCCCGCAGCTGCCAGACCACCGCCGCCTCCGGCAGCCCCTGGCCGCGCCACCGCTGCTCTGCCTGCTCGGTCTCGGCCTCCAGCCACGCCCGGCACTTGTCCAACCGCCCGGCCGCCGTGGCCGGGGTGTCCGGCAGGGCGGCTGCCACGGCCGCGAACTCCGCGGCCGAGTCCAGGGCCTGGCGCGCCGTCCGGGTCTCCGAGCAGATCAGACACAGCCCGCCGGCCTCCGGCACCCCGCACTCCGCACACGACCGGGCCGCCAACTCAGCCCGGGCAACAGCCTGTTCCTCACGCTGGCGAGCCCACGCCTCCTCGCGCCGGGCACGCTCCACCGTCGCGCGCTCACGGCGGACGGCCTCCTCCGCCGCCCGCCAGGCGACCTCCCGGCTCAGCCGCCGCTCCACCTCCGCCCGGAACGCCTCCGGCTCCAGCATGGGCAGCTCGCCGGCGACGGCCCGTGCGGCCTGGTGCCGCAGCGCTTTGCGGTCCTCGATCAGCAGCTCGCAGGACGGACACACCCGGCCGGTGTCCATCCGCACGCGGTCGTCGCACGCCGAGGCGTAGCACTCGGCCCGCTGCGGCAGACCCCGTCCGAGGAGCCAGCCGATCGGATCCCGCACCGGCTGCCCGAACTGCGCGGCCAGCCGCCGTTCCAGACGCTCCGCCAGCACCACCGGGGCCCGCTCCACGCCGACAATCCCGGCCAGGCACATCAACTCGGCCCGTGCTACAGCACGGACTTGATGCCGGCCACCGGCATGCCCGATCCGCGCCCACTCCCACCGCACCGGCGCCAGGACCCTCTCCAGCCCGCGGGGCAGGGACCACCGCATCAGCACCGGCGCACCACCGACGGGTGCCTTCTGATCCTGCCGTTCGACGAGGTCTCGGTGCTGTTCCCCGCGAAGCGGGCTACCGGCATGCCCGACAGCCTCGATGGGGCCTGCCTCGGGTTGGTCCTCGCGCCCGCTCGCGCGCTCCGGCAACGGCGGGGACCCCGGTGCGGCTTCGCCGGAAAAGCAAAACTCAGCAGCACCAGAACCACTTACAGCAACCACCTCAGGCGCGTGGTGGGCGTGGAGCGGTGCACCATCGAACACACTGTCACCCGACACCTCAGAAGCCTGTTCGCCCAGGTCAGAGGCATGACTCTCCTCTGCTGGTGCCGCCTTGGGGACGTTCTGATCCCTGAGTGCACCATCCGCACCGACGAGATCACCGTCCACGACGTCGAAGAGACCGTCCTGGAGCCACCCCTGCTCCCCCAACTCCGCCGGGTCCTCGTCCTCCAGCGATCCCGCGCACTGCATACACACCGCGCCCCGGTCCTCCGGAGCAGCTTCGGCTTCGACGTCCTCGTCGACGCCCTGCGGGAACTGCTCGGGGACGACCTCCAGGCCTGCCTGCGAACGCCCGTGTGCCGCCGCGACCGCCGGCACCAGGATCTTCAGCCGCGCGCCGGGCACCCCGCGGCCCGGCACCTCCAACAACTCTTGCCGGACCAAACCGTCGACCACCCGGGCAGCCTCCGCCAACGGGCAGCCGACCAGCCGCGCGACCGTCGCATCCGCCCGATCGAACCCGGCGGCCACCGCCCCACCCACCAGGCGCACGCGGCCATCCGGCCGCGCCGCCAGCACCAACCGGAGTAGCCCGAGACGCTCGGCTGCCGCCCCGCGACCTCGCCGCTCACCAAGCAGCCCAGGCGGCGTCTCCGGCTTACCCACCGGAGCCCACCCAGGGCCGAACAGCCGCTCGCACAACGCCAGGAGAACCGCCAACTCGCCCTTCTCCAGGACCAACGGACCCGAGCGCTGCGCCTGGGCGGCCGCGAGCGGCAACAATCCCCACCGCAGGCCGGTCACCCGGCGCAGGCCATCGACCGACGCCGTCATCACCTCGGTCGAGACCGCACCTGAGCGCCGGAGGGCTGGCAACACTCGATGGTCGACGAGGGACTCCGACACCCCCAACCACCGCGCCAACTCCCCGGCAGTCATCTCCAACTGCGACTCCCCCATTGGCGACTTCGCCAACAGGACAACTGCGGACAGGGCCTCTACCAGTGGGCGTTGACGAATCGAGCGATCCACCAACAAGGCTTCAAGTGCACCGGAGATCCGCTCCCGGGTACGCCGCAGGAGCCGCAGTGGCTCCTGCAGCGAGGGGAGGCTGGCACGCGCTGAGGCGTTCAACATGTGCGGCGTGCCCCGTCGCGGGGAACGCGGTTCGTGCCCTTTTGTTCCGTTATAGGCATAGTCCACTGGAGGCTTCAGCGAGCCGTTTTCTGGCAATACGGGACTAGCCCTATGGCTGGCGGCTATGATCTGCTCCAGAACTGCATAGGGATGAGGGCACAACGCAACTGGCCGCTCGACCGTGTTCCGAAGAAATTCCTGGTCAGCGGAGGTGAGAGCGTCTGCCGTGTTGGAAGCGGCTCAGGTCAGGTCAGATGTTGTTTAGTCCCTCCCCTGTCGTTCCAGCGGTTGGCCCCGCGGGAGACGACCGATGCGTTGCAGCGGCGAACTGAACATGCGAATGCCTGGGGTGGCTCCCCAGGCGATGGGCGTGCTTGGCTGAGCTGCCCGGAAGGCGACCCAGGGGGTCGCCTTTTTCATGCTCGCAGTGGCTGTCTGCCGGCCGGGTGACCATGGCTGTGGGTCGACCGTTAGAACTTCCAGGGCATGGCTGTGCCTGGGACACCGGAGCGTTCCGTGGGTCTGGTGCGGGAGCCGGAGAGGTCATGCCTCTTGAAGGCGCGGCCCCTGTGGCCACGCCCTTCCCGAGCATCACACCAAACATCACGAGGTTCAGACTATCCTTAAACGGATCTGCGTGAGGCTGAACCTTTGGAGCGTGTCTGGTGGCAAGGTTTGCGGAGCAACGCTGGCAATCACAGCCTGGCGTGACCGCCAGTCTGGGCGATCCGCCGGCTCCTACATTTCATGCGTACATGCCAGACCCGCTCTTGGGGCGCCCGATCATGCTCTCTGCCGAGTTGGCAGCTGAAGTAGCAGATGTCGATCGCCTGGTCCGCTCGTTCAACGATGCTGCCCCCACGAGCCCCCATCTGGAGTCGCTGGCGCGCTTCCTGCTCCGCTCGGAGGCAGTAGCGTCTTCGCGGATCGAAGGTGTCGTTGCATCAGCGCGTGCGATTGCCCACCTTGAGCTGATGCTCGCGACCAAGGCCGGCGATGACGGGCGCGTTCATCGGGGGATCAGCGACAGTGCCCGGGAGGTCGTGAACAACGTGCTGGCGTTGCGGAAGGCTGTAACGGCCCTCACCGAGGCCGAGAGCCTGACTGTCGCGGACGTCAATGACCTGCAGGCCGCTCTCATGGTTGAGACGGAACAGGGAGAGCTCTCCGGAGAGCTGCGCCAGGTTCAGAACTGGGTCGGAGGCAACGCCTACAGCCCTAGAGGCGCCGAGTACGTGCCGCCACCTCCAAGCGAAGTGCTTCCGCTCATGGAAGACCTGGTGGCGTTCATCTCGGAGGATCACCCCCTCCCACTTGTGCAAGCAGCCCTGGTGCATGCGCAATTTGAGACGATCCACCCTTTCACCGACGGCAACGGACGTACTGGGCGGGCCTTGATCCACACGGTACTGGCTCGGCAGGGGCTCGCAGTCGGCCATGTTCTGCCGATCTCGATGTCGCTTCTTGCTCACGCGCGTGAGTACATCGCGGGGCTGAATGCCTACCGCTACGAGGGCGAGCCGGACAGCCAGGACGCGTCGGCGGGGTTGGGGGCCTGGATCCGTGTCTTCTTGGCGGCTACCCGTGATGCAGTGGCCGAGGCCCGGCGCTTCACGGACGAGCTCGCGCAGATGCGGAAGGCTTGGGACGGACGACTTGCCAGCTACCGCGAGAGTAGGTCCCGTCGTGGACAACCTCGAAAGGGAGCCGCGGTGGTGAGGCTCATGGAACAACTTCCTGGTGTTCCGATCGTGACTGCCAGGGCCACCCAGTCGCTCCTGGGGATCTCGTTCGTCGCGGCGTCGAGCGCTCTTGAGGAGCTGGCTGGAGCAGGGATCGTGCAGGTCAAGGAGGTCGAGAGGGGCACCCGTGCCTACTTGGCAACCGATGTGCTCGATCTGATCAACGGAGCAGAGCGCAGGCTCACCTACACGAAGTGGGAGCTGCCAGAGCTGGATGCTCGCGCGTAAGTGCGGTTGGCCATCGCAGAGCAGGTCGTGCTAGCAGGCGTCTTTCCTTTAACCTCAAGGCGAACCCGTTAAAGGAAAAGGCTACGCTGAGTAGCCGACATTGTGGGCATCGGTAGCGCGTGGAGGCTGAGGCCAAGAAGGGGGTGCCCCCCCCAAGAAGCGGACCCCCAGGGTTTGTGTTACACGAACAACCCCCACCTATGGTTTAATGGATAGTTGGAACCAGATTTTTAAGAAAAAAAAAACCCCCTGTGGGG
>NZ_JBHUAF010000190.1:0-15510 GCF_042789895.1 Kitasatospora sp. NPDC056783 | reverse complement strand
CACCCCCTATCCGGAGGTTGGACCGCCCCCCGCCGCCCGCCCCGTGGTCACCCAGGGCCCCCCCGGCCCGTTGGGTTCCCCCTACCACCCGCACGGGTGGTCGGGCCCGCCGTAAGGGTGGTCGGGGATGATCGGCGGAGTGCCCCGGAGGCCGTCCGGCGCGGGGTGAAGATGATGTGCGGAATCGCTGGAGGCGCTCGGCGTGGAAGGACTGTTGACGTAGTGTCATCACCGATGGACAGCGAGCCCCCGCCCTTGGCGGAGCCGTCCGCGGCGGCCCCTTCGGGGCCGGTTCCGCGCGTGCTGCGTGAGGGCGACCAGGCCGCCCCGGGAGGGGTGGCGCACACCGAAAGCCGATCGACCGACCGTCCGGCCCACACCCCCCGGGGCGCACGGAACGGCGATCATCGAAGCCGCCCCGGAGCTCTCCCCCCTGCTCCGGGGCGGCTGTTCGCCGTTGTGGGCCGCGCGGCCCGGTCGGTGGCCGTTCCGGTGGTCGCGGCGGTGCTGCTGCTGGTGACCTCCTGGCAGGTCGCGGCGGACGGGCCGCTGCTCGGCGTGGACCGGGCGGTCCGCCGGGCGGTCCACACGGCCCGCCGGGACGCTCCGAGCGCACCGGCCGACCGTCTTGGCCACCTGCTGTCGGACCTGGGCGGCGGCGCTCCGGCGGTCCCGGTGCTGCTGCTGGCCGGTGCGCTGGCCGCCTGGTGGTGGCGCCGGTCCCGGGCCGGGCGGTGGTGGCTGCCGTTGCCGGTGGCGGCGTCGACGGCGGTGCTGATCCCGCTGCTGGTGGTCCCGGCGAAGGCGGCCTTCGCCCGGCCGGGACCGCTCGGGGAGCCGCTGACGGCGGGCCAGTGGGGCTGGTACCCGTCGGGGCACACGGCGACCGCGGCGATCTCGTACGGGGTGGCGGCACTGCTGCTGGCCCGGGTGACGGGCCCGCGGGTCGGCCGGTGGCTGGCGGCGGGTGCGGTGCTGCTGCCGCTCGGGGTGGGCGCGGGGCTGGTGTGGAGTGACTTCCACTGGCTGCTGGACGTGGTGGCGAGCTGGTGCCTGGCCGTCCTGACGCTGTGGGCGCTGGACCGGTGGCTGCCCCGGCCGGGGGCCGGGAGGGGTCAGGCCTCGGGGTCCTCGTTGCGGTGAACCAGGCCGGGCTCGCCGTTGTCCCGCTGCCATTCGACGACGAGTTCCTCGCGGGCGCCGAAGCGGACCAGGTGGCGGCCGACGACGTCCTCCAGGCCGGGGAGGTTCTCGCGCTCGCCCTCGACGGCGAGCAGCAGCGCGTCCGGCCGCGCCTCCAGGGTGGCGGTGCCGGCGCCGAAGACCAGCGTGCCGCGGCCGGTCTCCTCGGAGTAGACGGCCTCGATCTTGCGCCCCATGTGGGCGGCGAGCTGCTTGGCGTAGCGGCCCGAACGGTCGGTGGCGACGCGGGCTTCGGAGCGGGGCATGAGTCCTCCAGGGTCCGGGGAGGAGAACTTAGGGTCCCCTCACTCGAGACAACGCTAACCCAGATGCTGAGCTAGGCTCAACATATTTCCGCGATCATTCTCCGCTGCCGGCCACAGGCCCCGGACCGGCCGCTACCCTGGGGCGGACGCCAGCCGAGGAGACCGCCGATGACCACCACGCCGACCGACGAACCGGCGGAACCCTCCCCCGGCCCCGGCGGCACCCCGGGCTCCGCCGCCGAGCTGGCCGACGCGATGACCAGGGCGATCAAGCGGATCCGCCGCCAGACCGGCTGGCGGCTGGAGCCGTACGGCATCACCCCCGGCCAGGCCCGGGCGCTGCGCACGCTCGCCCACGTGCCCGGCTGCGAGACCCCGGACCGCGCGATGCGGCTGAGCGACCTCGCCGACAAACTGCACATCGCCCCACGTTCGGCGACCACCGTGGTCGACGCGCTGGAGGAGGCCGGCCTGGTCGAGCGCAGCCCCGACCCGGCCGACCGGCGGGCCGTCCGGATCCTGCTGACCGAGGCCGGCCGCGCCGCGGTGGAACGGATCGGGCAGGTCCGGGACGAGGTGGCGCAGGACTACTTCGGCGAGGTCAGCCCCGCCGACGAGGAGGTGCTGCTGCGGGTGCTGCGCTCCGCCGAGGCCCGCTTCCTCGCAGCCGGGCCGCCACGGCGCTAGCCGCGCCCGGGCGCAGCGCGGTGATCCCGATCCCGGCGATCACCAGCAGCGCGGCCGCGGCGGCCGTCGGGCTGATCCGCTCGCCGAGCAGCAGCCAGGCCGAGGACATCCCGAACACCGGCACCAGCAGCGAGTAGGGGGCGACGGCGGTCGCGTCGTAGTTGCGCAGCAGGTAGCTCCAGGCGACGAAGCCGAACAGGGTGGAGACCAGCCCGACGTAGCCGATCGCCCCCAGTCCGGCCGGGGTGATCTCGCGCAGCGCCCGCAGGTCCGCCTGCGGACCCTCGACCAGCAGGGACAGGCCCAGCAGCGGAAGCGGCGGGACCGCACTGACCCAGACCATCCAGCGCAGCGCGTCCGGCGGCGCGGCCCGGCGGGTCAGCACATTGGCCAGGCCCCAGGCGACGGCCGCCAGGACCACCAGCGCGAAGGCCCCGAGCGGGCCGCCGGCACCCTGCTCCCAGGCACTCAGCGCGATGCCCGCGAAGGCGATCGCCAGGCCCGCCAGCCGCTGCCCGCCGGGGCGTTCGCGCAGCAGCACGGCGGCGAACAGCGCCGTGAAGCCGGCCTGCCCCTGGAGCACCAGGGAGGAGAGCCCGGCCGGCATCCCGGCGTGCATGCCGAGGAAGAGCAGCCCGAACTTGACCACCCCGAGGACCACCCCGACGGCGACCACCCAGCGCCAGGCCACCCGGGGCGGGCCGACGAAGAAGATCGCCGGCACCGCGACGACGGCGAACCGCAGGGCGCAGAAGAGCAGCGGCGGGAAGCTCTCCAGGCCGACGTGGATCAGGACGAAGTTGAGGCCCCAGACGGCGGCCACCAGGACGGCCAGGGCGATGTGGCGCGGGCTCATGCCGCTCCCGCCGTGGGTGCTCGCCGTGCCCGTGCTGCGCCGGCCGCTCGGGGCGGCTATTGTCGCGGTCATGGGTCGAGCATGGTGGCGCCCGACCGTGTAGCACCAGCGATGAATCCTGAAGAGGACACTTTAGGATCGCTGCATGATGGATCTGGGGCGCCTGCGGGCGCTGCACGCGGTGGCGGTGCACGGCTCGGTCGGCGGAGCGGCGGCGGCGCTCGGCTTCACCCCCTCGGCCATCTCGCAGCAGATCGCCAAACTGGAGCGGGAGACCCGGACGGTACTGCTGGAGCGCCAGGGCCGGGGGGTGGTGCTGACCGACGCGGCGCACGAGCTGGCCGGCACGGCGCAGGCCGTGCTGGGGCTGGTGGAGCAGGCCGAGGTGCGTCTGGAGGAGCAGCGCGGCCGGGCCGTGGGGCGGCTGCTGGTGGCCGCGTTCCCGTCCGGTGCGCGCGGGCTGATGCCCGGGGCGCTGGCCGATCTGCGGCGGCGCTGCCCGGAGCTGGACGTCCGGCTGCTGGAGCGCGACCCGTACCCGGCGGCCGAACTGGTGGCCCGGGGCGAGGTGGACCTGGCGCTGGTGCAGGACTGGCCGACCGTACCGCTGCCGGTGCAGGAGGGGGTTTCCCGGATGGACCTCGGCACGGACCCGGTGGACCTGCTGCTGCCCGCCGACGACCCGCTGACCGCGCTCGACCCGGTGCCGGTGGAGCGGCTGTGCGGGCAGCGGTGGATCAGTGTGCCGCCGGGCAACATCTGCCACGACTGGCTGGTCCGCACCCTGCGCGAGGCCGGGGAGGAGCCGGACGTGCGCTACCAGGTCGGGGAGTTCGAGACCCAGATCGCGCTGGTCGCGGCCGGTCTGGGGATGGGCCTGGTGCCGAGGCTGGGCCGGGGCCCGCTGCCGCCCGGGGTGGCGGCCCGCCGGGTGGCGCCGGAGCCGGGCCGCCGGGTCTTCGCGCTCTGGCGCTCCCGGGCCTCCCGGCGGCCGGCCATCACCGAGGCGCTGGCCTCGATGCGGGAGTGCTGGGGGCGGCTGCCGGTCTGAGCGGCCCGGACGGCTCTCAGCCCGCGGATCTCAGCCCGCGAAGCCGATCACCAGCCACATGAAGCCGACCCCGGCGACGGTGCAGAGCAGGGTGCTGCGCGAGGGGTGGGGGCTGTGCGCCTCGGGGAGGATGTCGGACGTCGCCAGGTAGAGCAGGAAGCCGGAGAAGAAGCCCAGGTAGAGGCCGAGCAGGTGCTCCGGGATGGTGAAGGCCAGGGTGACCGCCGCGCCGGACACCGGGGCCAGCGCGTCCGCCGCGAGCAGGGCCAGCGCCCGCCGCTTGTCGTTCCCGTACAGCCGGGTGATCGTGTACGTGTTGAAGCCGTCGGCGAAGTCGTGCGCGACCACCGCGATGGCCACCACTGTGCCGACCGTGGTGCCGGCCTGGAAGGCCGCACCGATCGCGAAGCCGTCCATCATGCTGTGCCCGACCAGGGCCAGCGCGGCGGTCAGCCCGACGCCTTGGTGCCCGGCGCGTCCGTGGTGGTGGCCCTGGTGGTGGCCGTGGGAGTGCGCCGCGTACTCGCCCTCGTGGCCTCGGTGGATGGCGACCGCCCGCTCGATCACGTGGAGGGCGAGGAAGCCTCCCGCGAACATCAGCAGCGCCTCCGGCACGCCGTGCACCTCCCCGGGTGCCTCGTGGAGCGCCTCGGGCAGCAGGTCGAAGGCGACCACACCGAGCATCAGCCCGGCGGCGAAGCCGAGCACCAGATGGCGGCGGTCGCCGGTGCGCTGGGCGACGAAACCGCCGATCAGGGTCATCAGGAACGCCCCGGCGGCGACCAGGACCGCGGTCACCGGGCCGGCTCCGGCGCGGGTCCGGCGTGACGGCCGGGGTCTCCGTGTGGTCTGCCGGGTGCTCTGCCCATTCCTCTCCCCCTGGGATCCGCCCCTGGCCGGGCCGGCCGCCGCCGTATCGGACGCCCGTTCGGCGGTGATCGCCCGGAGTGCCGGGGCTGGGGTGTGTGCTGCGGAGCCGTTCCCCCAGCCTCGATCCGGGGGTTCCGGGGCGCCCGCCGGATGCGCCGTCCGGGTGATGTCCCCCGGCGGCCCCGGCGGGGCCACGGTCTGCCGGGGGGCGGGGTCGGGTGCGGTCGGTGTGGTGTTCGATCCGAAGTGGTCGTGTTCCGTCGGGTGCGGTCCGTGTCGGGTGCGGTCGTGTTCGGTCGGGTGCGGTCAGCTGCCGGTGGCGACCGGCAGGCCGAGGTGGGTGTGGGCCAGTTCGCGGACTCCGTCGCCGTCGATCAGGTGGATGTGCCGGTGGCTCTCCGCGGCGGTGAGGTCCAGCACCTCCTCGGCGAACCGACCGGTGGTCAGCCGCAGGCCGCGCTCGGCGGACTCCTCGCCCACCGCCTCGGCCAGGGTCTCGATCTGCTCGACGCCGATCGACGCGGTGTCCCGGGAGGCCCAGACCACCCAGCGGCCGGGAAGCGCGCTGCCCGGTGCGCCCTCGCCGGTGGCGACCAGCCCGGCCGGGCCGCGCAGTCGTACGCTCCACTGCGCGATCCCCCCTCGGGTCAGCAGCTCCCGCACCAGGTGGGCGAACTCGTTGGCGGACAGGTCTGCGGCGGCCGGCACGGTGGCTCCGGTCCGGGCGGCCGGCTGGACACCGGCCCGGTCGTACGGGTCCGGGGTGACGGCCGCACCGAGCTGGCGCAGCCGCACCAGGGCCTCGTCCTGTTCGGCGTCGGCGTAGACGCCCTCGTCGTCGCGCTCCTCGTACGGGGTGCCCGGCGGCAGCAGCCTGGTGCGGGCCAGCGCGTCGCGGTCGGCGTCCACGCTGACCAGGCAGAGCGGCTCGGCCGTGGCGGGATCGCGCAGCCAGCCGTTGAGGACGACGCCGGCGAGTATCTCGTCGGTGTCGACGGCGTCGGCGGCCTGGAGGGCGCGCAGGGCGAGCCGGGCGACCAGCCGCAGGTAGTCGGTGGCCCGGTCCGCGTCCGCGCGCGGCACCGGGACGATGTCGCCGCCCGGGGAGAGTCGGTAGCCGGTGAGCGAGGGCACCAGGTCGAGCGGCGGCAGGTCGAGGTCCAGCACGGCGGTGCGGGTGAGCGGACGGAAGACCGCCCGGCAGGAGGCGGGCAGGTCCTGGGTGGTGGTCTCGGCCGCCGCCAGCGCCCGTTCCAGCAGCGATTCCACGGCGGCCGGCTCGGCCAGCCGGTAGGCCCGGCGGCATTCCTCCAGGCTCTCGTTGTACTCGCGCACGACGCGGGCCCGGGCCTCCTCGGCCGCCTCGTGGGCGCGCCGGGACTCGTCGGCGTCCGGGTTGCCGGCCTCGGCCCGGCGGGTGCGCCACTCGCGCAGGGCTCGCTGGTGGGTGAGCCTGGCCTGGGCCAGCTCGCGCTGGTAGCCGGAGTCGAGCAGCCGGCGGGACGGGCCGCTCTCCGGGTCGGCCACGGGCGGCTCGACGGGGGCGAAGTCCTCCCAGCGGGGCTCGGACTCGGCCTCGGCGGCGGGACCGTCGGCCGGGTAGGGGCGGGGCTGGTAGTGGCGCAGCTGGCTCTCGAAGTCCATCGCCGAGACGGGCAGCGCGGCCCGTCGCAGCAGGTCGGCCAGCCGATCGTGCTCGGCCTGGACGGTGAGTGTGCGGTGGTGGGTCAGGGTGGCGGCCCGGGCGTGCGCCGCCACGGCCTCGTCCGGGCCGGCCTCGGCGGAGCCGGGACGGCCGGGGCCGTCCGGGCCGTCGAGGCCCGGTTCGGGCCGCGCGGCGCCGGACGCCCCGTCACCGGACGGGCCGCCGCCGGGGCGGGCGGTGGCGGCGCCGTCCGGCTGCCGGTCCTCCTCGGCTCCGAGGTCACGGAAGACCGAGGCGAGGAAGCCCGGCCGGGGGAACTGGACGGTGGCGGTTCCGTCGGACTGGCCGTCTGCTGAGTACTGCATCGGTCGTCGTTCCCCCATGCTCGTCCGGCGCCTGCCCGGGACGGTCGGCGACCCTGCGGACCCTCCCCTGCCGGACATTGTCCCCCGAACGGGCGTGGCGGTCAGCCAAGCCGCTCAGTTGGTCCGGGTGTTGGTCAGGTGCAGGCCGATGTAGCCGACGTAGATCCGGCCACTGCCGGAACAGTCGTCCAGGTAGTGCAGCCGGGGTGCGGTGCGGCCGCCGCCGATCCGCAGGTGCGCTCCCATGAACGCGCGCCGGGAGGCGTCGACGCACTCCGGCACCGGCAGCATCCGCTCGCGCTTCCACTTGGTGTGGCTGAACACCGTCCGGGACTCCCCGCGCACCGCCTTGCGGGGCGGGAAACGGCGGCAGCCCTCGGGAGTGCGTTCGCACCACTGCTTGAAGTCTCCGCCGGCCGCGCCGCGCACGGCCGCCTCGGCGTACTCCTGGAGCGCGGTCAGGCCGTCCCAGGCGAGCCGGGCCCACCCCGCGCCGGCGCACTGGAGCTCGTCCAGGGCGAGCGCGCTCTTCTGGTCACCGGTGAAGGTCACCAGCGGAAACTCGCCCAGTCTGGCCATGAGTTCGGTGAAGGTCTCGGGCGCGCCGGGACGGTCGACCGGATGGGCGGCGGGGTGCGCGCCCAGAATCGGCCCGCTGCCTCCCGGCGCGAGGCAGTGGCGGCCGGTCAGCGCGCGGGCTCCGGAGCGGAGACGGCCCTCCCGGATGTCCCGGCTGTCGCGGCTCTGGCCCCGCTCGCGGTGATCGCGCCGCTCCAGGCGCAGGGTGTGCCGGACCCGCTCCAACTCGTCGGCCCTGGCCTGCTGTTCGGCGCGGTCCTGCTGCTCCTCGCGGGCGAGCGCGGTCAGGTCGGCCCGGGTGGCGGCCCGCTCCGTGCCCTGGCACCCGGTCGTCCGCTCGGCGGCTCGGCCGGTGGCGTTCTCGGCGGTCCGTCCGGTGGACGGCTCGGCGGCTCGGCGGAGCTGCGGCGGCGGGACGCGCAGCACCGGTACGGCCGCCAGCGGCGCCGGCAGCGGCTGGTCCGCGGCGAGTCGGCGCGGCTCGCGGGCGAGCAGCGCGGCGGCGCGGCGCGGGTCCTCTTCTATTCGGCCTCGGGCGAGTACCGGATGTCGGGCGCTGTCCTGACGGGAGGCCGGGTCGACCTCGGGCAGGTAGGTGCGCACCGCCCCGCCGTAGACGGTGTGGTACTCCAGCGCGACGTTGAACCCGGTGCGGGCGCCGGGGTCGAGCACGTAGGCGGTGGCGAGGCCGGGCAGCTGGTGGCAGAGCGGGGCGACGACGTCGTGCACCCAGCCGTCGAGCGGGACGTTCACCGGGACGCTGGCCACCACGACGGGGAGCCTGCGCTCGGGGTCGCACAGTTCGTCGATCAGGGCGTCGACCTCGTCGGCCGTGATCACCCGGGGCCCGGTGTGGACGGCGGCCGGGCCGTCGGTGGCGTCGAGCAGCGGCAGGAGCGAACGGACGAGTTCGGGCACCGGCACCCGGCACGGGGTGCGCACGCCGCTGCCGGTGGTGTGCGTCTCGGCCTCCAGCCGGACCCAGGTGGGCCCGTCCGCCCCGGTGGCCACCGTGAGGGTGAGCTGCTGGGTGCCGTGCGGGGCAGGGGTGCGCAGGCGGCGGCGGTGGTAGCGGCCGGCGGCCGGGCCATCGCGCAGCGGGCCCTGGTCGCGGTCGAGCAGGACCCGCTCGCCCAGGCGGAGGCGCTCGGTGACGGACTCCGGCGCGGCGCCCGGCCCGAGTGGGGCCGGCCCGGCGGGCGGGGGTTCCCCGTAGCCCTCCTGCTTCAGCCAGGCGGCGAGCTGCTCGTCGGCCAGGGCGACGGCCTCCGGGTGCGTGAGGGCCGTGGTGACCGTCATCCGGTAGGGCGTCGCGGGGCCGCGGAGGGCGGGTACGTCGGCACCGGTGTGCGAGCGGGCGCGGTTCGGGGCGGGACGGCTCGCGATCGGGCGGTTCGATGCCGGGTGGCTCGACACCGGATGGCTCGGGGTCAGGTGGTCGGCGATCGGGTGGGTCGGGACCGGGTGGGTCACGGACTGGGGATTCGGGGTCGAACGGTTCGAGGTCATGCACGTACCTCCGTGGTGCGGGGTGGGGTCCTGTGTCCTCCATCGATGGTTTCGTCCGGTTCTGCCGGAACCTTGCCCAGGAAACGCCACGGCCCGGAGCGGAAGTTCCAACTCAGGACTACGACACTACGTTCGGGTGAATCTGCTCAAGCGGCCTTCCGCGTGGCGCGGGCCCCGGGCTACGCGGAACGGCCCGTCAGGGGCTGTCAGGAACCGTCAGGACGGCTCACCGGAACGGCGCCCGGGCCCGCCGCGCCCCGGGGCGTCCGCGGTCAGACCGGCACCTCGACGTAGGTACGGCCGGCCGGGACCGCCACCGCCGTGCCGCCGGTCGCCTCGGCCAGCCAGGTGTGGAACTCCGCCACGTCCGGCTCCGGCACACCCACCTCGATCCGCACCCCGGCGGCTTCGTAGGCGAGGTCGCTCACCGTGTAGCCGGCCGCCCGCAGGTCGTTCTCCACCCGCCCGGCCCGGACGTGGTCCACCGCCACCGCGAGCAGCGCGACCGGCCGGCGCTCCAGCAGGCCGATCTCGTCGACCGCCTCCGACACCGCGTTCCCGTACGCCCGCACCAGCCCGCCCGCACCGAGCTTGATCCCGCCGAAGTACCGGGTGACCACAGCGACGGTGTCGGTCAGCCCGCGCCGGCGCAGCACCTCCAGCATCGGCACCCCGGCCGTGCCGCCGGGTTCGCCGTCGTCGCTGGAGCGCTCGCGGCGCTGCTCGTCGCCGACCACGAAGGCGGTGCAGTTGTGCCGGGCGTCCCAGTACTGCTTGCGGATGCCGGCGATGAAGGCCTGCGCCTGCTCCTCGTCCGTGACCCGGGCGAGGTGGCAGATGAACCGGGACTTCTTGATCTCGATCTCGTGGCTGCCGGCCCGCCGGATGGTGAGGTACGGCCTGGCGGTGGGCTCCGGCGTGACGGCCATGGTGCGGTGGTCCTCCCGAGGACGGCGAAGGCTGACGTCGCGCCCCTGGGGACGGGAGCGGCACCGCCAGCCTAGTTGGCGCCCGGCGGGAGGGACCGGCGGCCGGGGGTCAGCGACCGGCCAGGGCGTCCAGCCGCTCGCGGTCCAGGCCGGTCAGCGCGGTGACCTCGGCGAGGTCGACGGCGCCGCAGTCCAGGCCGCGCAGCAGGTAGCCGCTGAGCGCCCGGGCGGTGGCCGGCTCGTCCATCACGTCGCCGCCCGTCTTGGCGACGTACCCGGCGAGTCGGGCGGCGGCGGCCGACAGGCCCTCGCGGTAGAAGGAGTAGACCGCTACGTAACGGGTCGGCAGGTGCGCCGGGTGCATGTCCCAGCCCTGGTGGTAGGCGCGGGCGAGCGAGCGGCGGACCAGGCCGTGGTGGAGCTTCCAGGCCGCGTGCACCTGCTCGGTGGAGCCGGTCGGGATGACGTTGGTCGAGCCGTCGGAGAGCCGGACCCCGGTGCCCGCGGCCGCCACCTGCATGACCGCCTTGGCGTGGTCGGCGACCGGGTGGTCCATGCTCTGGTGGGCCGCGCTGACGCCGCAGGCGGCGCTGTAGTCGAAGGTGCCGTAGTGCAGGCCGGTGGCGCGGCCCTCGGCGGCCTCGATCATCCGGGCGACGGTGGCCCGGCCGTCCGGGCCGAGGATCGCCTGGGTGGTCTCGATCTGGATCTCGAAGCCGATCCGGCCCGCGGGCAGCCCGGCACGCCCCTCGAAGTCCTCCAGCAGCCGGACCAGCGCGGTGACCTGCTCGGCGTAGGTCACCTTGGGGAGGGTCAGGACCAGGCCCTCGGGCAGCCCGCCGCCGGTCAGCAGGGTGGTCAGGAACAGTTCCAGGGTGCGGATGCCGCGGGCCCGCACGGGGGCCTCCATGCACTTGACCCGGATGCCGGTGTACGGCGGGGAGCTGCCCTCGGCCACCGCGGCGGTCACCAGCTCGGCGGCGCGGACGGCGGCCGCGTCCTCCTCGGCGTCGGGGCGGGGACCGTAGCCGTCCTCGAAGTCGATCCGCAGGTCCTCGATCGGCTCGCGCTCCAGCTTGGCGCGGACCCGGGCGTGCACGTCGGCGAGCAACCCGTCGTCGGCGACGCCGAGGGCGCGGGCCAGCTCGGCCGGGGTGGCGGCGTGCCGGTCGAGGGCTTCCAGTGCCTGGCGGCCCCACTCGCGCACGGTGTCGGCGTCGAAGGCGTCGGCCGGGACGTAGACGGTGTGCACCGGCTGCCTGGTCCCGGGCTCGCCCGGGTAGCGGCTCGCCAGGTCGGCGTCGACCGGGGCGAGCAGCGCCTCCACGGCGGCGCGGGCCGTGGCGGAGAAGGAGGCCCCGTCCGTCGGCCCGTTTGCGTCGACCTCGACCCGTGTCATCCGCACTCCTCCATGCCGAACCGGCGCTTCAACAATTTGTTGAGGCGAAGGTAGCTCCGGCGGGACCGGGCGTCAATGGCCGCCCGGCGCCCCGCCGGTGGCGGACCGCCGTCACTCCCTCCCGGCGGCGACGTAGCGGTCGTGCAGCTCGGGGAAGAGTTCGGCGACCTCCTTGGGGTGGACCGAACCGTCCGGGCCCTTGCCCGTGACGCCGAAGTGCTTGGTCAGCCAGCCGGCGAGGCGCTGGGGGTCGGGCTGGTGGCCGTGGCTGTCCATGTAGGAGACGAGCGCCTCGTAGGCGAGGTCCGGGTCGAGGCGCGCGGGTGCCTGGAGCGTCGCGGGCTGCTCGGCGGGGACGGAGCCCTCGGCCGGAACCGGCTGCTCGACCTCGGCGCCCTCGACGACCTCGGCGGCTTCGGCGGGCTGCTCCGTGGGGTACTCAAGCTCTGAGGGGTGGGCCTGCTGGGACTGCGCAGCCTGCTGGACCTGCTGACGGTGCACCGGCTCGGCGGGCTGCCCGGCCTGGTGCGGGCCGCCCTCGGGAGCGGGGGCGGGCTCCTCGACGACCGGGCGCGGAGGCTTGAACCAGGGCGAGGCCTGGCCGGGCACCCGCCCGCCCGGGGCGGCGTCGGACGGGTGGCCGGTGGTGCGGACCGGACGCTCGGTCCAGACGTTCAGCTCCTCACGGCGCGGCTGCGGGGCGGCGTCGGCCACCTCGTCCGGCTCCTGGGCGGCACGCAGCCGGACGGCGGCCAGCTTCGCGAGCATCGGGGCCGCCACCTCGGCGGACATCGGCGCGACGGCCGCTGCTGCCTGGGCCGGAACCTGCTGGGTCTGGGGCTGGGACTGCTCGGCGGCCTGCGGCGCCTGCTGCGGGTGCTGGGGCTGGGGCTGCTGCGGGTGCCCGTCCGCGGCCGGGGCGAGGGCCGCGGTGGCCCGGTTCTCCTGGGGAGCGATCGTCTGCGCCCCCTGCTCCGCCGGGATCTCCTTGGCCACGCGCTCACGGCCCTCGTCATCCAGCCGGTCGAGCAGCGACGGGTCCAGCGGAACCCCGAACTTGGCGAGCTTGAGCGGCAGCAGCGCCTGGATCGGCGCCGAGCGCCGCCAGCCGCGCCCGTACCGGAAGCGCAGCTGCGCCCGGTAGACCAGGCGGTTCTGCTCCAGTCGGATCACCTCGTCGTAGGAGCGGAGCTCCCAGAGCTTCATCCGCCGCCAGAGCCGGAAGGTCGGCACCGGGGAGAGGATCCAGCGCATCACCCGGACCGATTCCATGTGACGGTCCGCGGTGATCGCCGCGATCCGGCCGACGGCGTGCCGCGAGGCCTCGACCACCACGACGAAGAGCACCGGGATGACGGCGTGCATCCCCATGCCCAGCGGATCGCCCCAGGAGGCGGCCGCGTTGAACGCGATGGTGGCGACGGTCAGCAGCCACGCGGTCTGCCGCAGCATGGGGAAGGGAATCCGCAGCCAGGTCAGCACCAGGTCGAGCGCGAGGAGTACCACGATGCCCGCGTCCACACCGATGGGGAAGGCATAGGAGAAGGCGCCGAAACCTTTCTCCACGGCCAGCTCGCGCACCGCGTTGTACGAGCCCGCGAAGCCGATGCCCGAGATGAGGCAGGCACCGGCCGCGACCAGGCCGAGCAGGACCCGATGGGCCTTGGTGAGCGTTGGGCGTGCCATTACGTCTATCAACCCCTGGATGTCGGCTGCGGCCGTACGCGCCTCGACTGCCGGGTCCCGCCGGTCGGGCCGCCGGACGTCTGAGCGACCTCCGGGCTCGGCCCACCGGAGTTTACTCGTACAGGTGTTTACGTGTTCCCACAGCCTGGGGTGTCACAGCGCGGCGGCCCGTCGGCTCCCCCCGGCACCGCGCGGATCCGCACCGGAACCCGGCCTGTCCGTCAGCCGGTCCGTCCCGCCGTGCCGTTGAGGTAGGCCAGTACGGCGAGCACCCGGCGGTTGGCATCCTCGTCGGGGACGATTTCGAGCTTGGTGAAGATGTTGGCGATGTGCTTGGCGACGGCGCCGTCGCTCACCGAGAGCCGGGCTGCGATCGCCGAGTTGGAACAGCCCTCGGCCATCAGCTCCAGCACCTCGCGCTCACGCGGGGACAGCCGCAGCAGCGGACCGGGCCGGCGCGAGGTGGTCTGCATCAGCTTGGCGATCACGTCCGGGTCCATCGCCGTCCCGCCCGCCGCCACCCGGCGGACCGCGTCGATGAACTGCCCAGCGTTGAACACCCGGTCCTTCAGCAGGTAGCCGATCCCCCCGGTGCCATCGGCCAGCAGCTCCCGTGCGTAGAGCTGCTGGACGTGCTGCGACAGCACCAGCACCGGCAGGCCCTGGATCTCCCGCCGCGCCTTGAGCGCGGCCTGCAAGCCCTCGTCGGTGAGCGTCGGGGGCAACCTGACGTCGACCACGGCCACGTCCGGGCGGTGGGTCAGCAGCGCCTCCAACAGCTCGGGACCGGTCTCCACCGCCGCGGCGATGGTGAAGCCGTGCGCTTCCAGCAGCCGGATCAGACCTTCGCGGAGGAGATAGAGGTCCTCGGCGAGGACAACTCGCACGGCAACTCCAAGGTGATGGTGGTGGGTCCGCCCGACGTGCTGTCGATGGAGAGGACACCGTCGAAGGTACCCAATCGCTTCTCGATCCCCCGCAGGCCCGTCCCCCGCGAAGGATCCGCCACACCGACTCCGTCGTCCGTCACCGCGACCCGCAGGAAGCCGGCCCGGTAGAGGATGTCCACCCACACCTGCTCGGCCCCCGAGTGCTTGGCCGCGTTGGCCAGCAGCTCACAGATGCTGAAGTACACCGCGGCCTCCACCGGGGCCGGCGGCCGGTCCGGCAGACTCACGCACACCTCCGTCGGCAGCGCGCTGTCCAGCGCCAACGCCCGGACCGCGTCGCCGAGTCCGCGCTCGGCGAGCACCGGAGGGTGGATGCCCCGCACCAGGTCCCGCAGCTCCTGAAGGGCCCGGGCCGAGGACTGGCGCGCCTCGGCGAGGAGTTCCCGCGCGGCCGCCTGGTCGGTGTCCATCAGGTGCTCGATGGTGCCCAGCGTCATGCCGATCGCGACCAGCCGCGCCTGGGCGCCGTCGTGCAGGTCCCGCTCGATCCGGCGCAGTTCGGCCGCCTGGTTGCCCGCCGCGTCCGCCCGCGTCTCGGTCAGCTCGGCCACTCGCCTGGTCAGTTGGGCGTGCGTGGCCCTGCCGTCCTGGTCCAGCACCCGGCGGGCCGCCTCCGCGTACCAGCGCACCGCGAACGGTGCCACGAGTATCCCGACCGCGATCATGACGACCCCGAGCACGACGCTCAGCAGAACCGACGCCATCCGGCCGCTCACCGGGCCGAACCCGTTCGCCGGCACCGGCCCCACCAGGGTGTAGGCGACACCGAGCCCGAGCAGGACGACCACCGGGCCGGCCAGGGCGATCGCGAGGAAGGGGTTCACCAGCAGCCAGGTCAGCTCGGCGCGGGTCGTCCGGTCCCGCAGGCCCCAATGGACCAGCTGCGCGTACTTCGCCACCGTCCGCGAACGGTGGTAGGTGTAGCCCGTCCACCAGTGCCCCCGGCCGTCCAGCTCCAGCTCCGGGCGGGGGTCGTACATGGCCGGCAGCCGTATGCCGAACCAGCGCGCCAGCTGGCCGCGCGTGCGGTTCGCGGTACGGCGGACGTTGGTGGCGGCCACCACGCCGCCGACGGTCACCGCCACCAGAAGTGCGAGGAACAGCCCCAGGTCGTACGACTGGAGGAGCTGGGACGACACCGCCCCCGAGAAGATCGCCGCACCCACCGGCAGCACCGCCCCCGGCACCGCTGCCAACACCACCAGGGCCAGCCGCGCCAGCCCCTCACCGCCGGTCGTGAGGGCGGACCGAGCCTGCGCACGTACGGACGTGCCGCTCGTACGACTCACTGTTGTCACGGAAGCTCCTGGTGCCGGTACCGATCGTCCTCCATCAGTGTTCACGAACCCCCCGCCACCCACACTGGCCATGGCACCCCGATTCCGGGGTGGACCTAGGACCACCTGCTGGTGGACAAAGGGACACTGGCGAGTGAGATGGTCCGGAAACGCGAAGAACCCCCATCCGGAAACCGGATGGGGGTTCATTCACAATAATTGTTCGGCGGCGTCCTACTCTCCCACAGGGTCCCCCCTG
>NZ_JBHUAF010000189.1:0-15678 GCF_042789895.1 Kitasatospora sp. NPDC056783 | reverse complement strand
GCGCGGGCCCTCATGCCGAGACGGGGGCGGTCCGGGGGACCGGGAGCCCCGGGGCGTCAGTCGAGCGAGCTGGACAGCCCGCTCGCCGAACGGCAGTAGCCCTGCATCTCCTTGTCGGCGATCTTGGCGCAGAGCCGTCCGGCCGCGCCGCCGTCCGTGTAGTTGACGGTGTAGTAGCTGACCAGGCCCTCGGCGCAGGCCTTGCGCTGCCAGCCGTCGGCGGCGGTGGCGCACTGCTGGGACGCCCAGTCCTCGCGGTCCAGGTTGTACTTCATGGTGCGCGAGCCGACACCGCGGCTGCAGTCCACCGCTCCGCCGCTGGCCTTGCCGCTGAGGCACCACTTGAGGGCCTCGGCGTAGACCTCGGGGTGGTTCGGGTAGTCGTGCGAGGACAGGTAGAAGGTCGGGGCGTAGAAGAAGCAGGCGGACTGGAACAGCGAGGGCTGGTCCTTGCACGGGTAGAGCGGGTCCTGGGCGAGCTTGTCGGCGGGCAGGTTGGCCTTGGCCTGCTCGTCTTCCTCGTCCGGGCCGAAGAGCTGCATGAACAGGCCCTCGGAGCAGCGGATCCGGTTCTGGTCGCTGGGGAACTTGTTGCACAGGTCGCGCGCCTTGGCGACGTCCTGCTTGGCCACGAACATGGTGCCGTGGCCGACGCCGTGGATGCAGGGGCCGCTGTTCTTGGGCGCGCAGAGCTTGAGCAGGTCCGTCTCGGGCTGGGCGGAGGCGTTGAGCATCTCCTCGACCGCGCCGTGCAGGTAGCCGGCCGCACAGGTCTCGTGCGGGAAGGAGATGACCTTCTGGAAGTCGGCGTTGAAGCGCTTGACCGCCGCGTGGCCGAGCTCGTGCGCGATCGGGTGGCAGAAGCGCACGGTGTACGGCTTCTCCTTGGTGATCTTGTCGAGGTCGGCCAGGGCGACGCCGGGGTCGGCGGCGTCCATCTCGGCCATCATCTTGTTGCGCAGTGTGGAGCGGGTCCACACCGCCGGGTCGCCGGTCGCGGTGGCGCTCGCGGGGCCGGCCGCGGCCGGCCGGGCGCCGACGGCGGGGGCTCCCGCGGCCCGGGGCGCGGTGGCCGCCGCGGGCGACCAGTCGGTGACGGCCACCGACCCCAGGCCCAGGACGCCCAGGAGCAGGGCGGTGAGAATCGCGAAGACTCGCGGCTGCATGAGGGGATCCCCCGGCGGATCGAGGTGAACGTTGTGTCTCCCATCCTGACGGTACGTGAGCGGGAATCCACGAATTCGTCCGCCATTCGAGAGATGTCGGCGACGCTACCGCACCGTCGGACCTCCGGGACCGGCGGGAGGGTGTCGCACAATCACCCGGACGGAGTAGGGCGGCACGGGCGCCGGCCACTGCACCGTCCGGGTGATGGGAGCCGCTCCCGGGGCGCTCACAGCTCCAGCGTCACCCCGTACTCCGTCAGCCACGCGTCGAAGTCCAGCGCGAGGTCCACGGCCAGCCGGACGGACTGCGGGTCGGTGTCCGGGGCGAGCGCGTCGGTCAGGCGCCGCCGGTCGAGCAGGTCCAGGGCCGGGGAGGTGCGCTCGACGGCGACCCGGGCGAGCTCGGCGCGCAGCTTCGCGGGGTAGTGCGGGTCGGTGGTGACCGGGTACGGGCTCTTCACCCGGTCGGCGACCTCGGCCGGCAGCAAGTCCCGGACGGCGGCGCGCAGCAGGCTCTTCTCCCGCCCGTCGAAGGCCTTCATCGCCCACGGGGTGTTGAACACGTACTGGACCAGCCGGTGGTCGCAGAACGGCACCCGCACCTCCAGGCCGTTGGCCATGCTCATCCGGTCCTTGCGGTCGAGCAGGATGCAGACGAAGCGGGTCAGGTTGAGGTACGAGATCTCGCGCATCCGCCGTTCCAGGGGATCGGCCGCCGGCAGGTGCGGGACCTCGGCGATCGCCTCGCGGTAGAGCGTCCTGCGGTACTCCTCCAGGTCGAGCTTGTGGAGCAGCCCGGCGTCGAGCAGGTGCTCGCGCGGGGTGCCCGCGCCGGTGATGCCGGTGACGCTGAGCGCCCAGGGGAAGTCCTCGGCGGCGACGGTGGCCGGGTCGTGGAACCAGCGGTAGCCGCCGAAGAGCTCGTCCGCGGACTCGCCGGACAGGGCGACGGTGGAGTGCCGGCGCACGCCCCGGAAGAGCAGCAGCAGTGAGGTGTCCATGTCGCCGACGCCGGCCGGCAGGTCGCGGGCGCGCAGCACGGTGGCGCGCCGGGACGGGTCGGAGAGGTCGGCGGCGTCCAGTTCGACGACGCTGTGGTCGGCGCCGATGTGCTCGGCGAGCATCCGGGCGTACGGGCCGTCCTGGGTCTGCCGGACGCCGCTGGCGTTGAAGTTCTCGCTCTGGCCGGCGAAGTCGACGGCGAAGGAGCGCACCGGACCGGCCCCGGCGGCGGCCAGGCTCCGCGCGGCGAGCGCGGTGACGGCGCTGGAGTCCAGGCCGCCCGAGAGCAGCGAGCAGAGCGGCACGTCCGCTTCGAGCTGGCGGTGGACGATGTCCTCCAGCAGGGCCCGGACGGTGGCGATGGTGGACTCGAGGTCGTCGCGGTGCTCGCGCGCCTCCAGCGCCCAGTAGCGGCGGATCGTGAGGCCCTCGCGGCGCACCCGGACGACGTGCCCGGGCCGGACCTCGTTGATGCCCCGGTACGGGGTGAGGCCGGGGGTGCGGGTGTAGCAGAGCAGTTCCCGCAGCCCGTCCAGGTCCACCACCGGGCGGACGTCGGGGTGGGCGAACAGGGCCTTGACCTCGGAGCCGAAGACCACGCCGTCCGGGGTGCGGTGGTAGTACAGCGGCTTGACGCCCATCCGGTCGCGGAACAGCAGCAGTTCCTCGCGCCGGGTGTCCCAGATCGCGAAGGCGTACATGCCGTTGAGCCGCTCGGCCAGGTGCTCGCCCCACTCCAGGTAGGCGTGCAGCACGACCTCGGTGTCGCTGTGGGTGCGGAAGCGGTGCCCGGCCGCCTCCAGTTCCGCGCGCAGCTCGCGGTGGTTGTAGACCTCGCCGCTGTAGGTGAGCACCGCCAGGGTCCGGCCGTCGTGCTCGACCGTCATCGGCTGGGTGCCGCCGGTGAGGTCGATCACCGCGAGCCGGCGGTGGCCGAGCGCGGCGTGCGGCTCCAGGTGCACGCCGCCGGCGTCCGGGCCGCGCTGGAGCTGGGTGGCCGTCATCGCTTCGAGCACGGCCCGTTCGGCGGTGAGGTCGCGATCGAACGCTACCCATCCGGTGATCCCGCACATCCGCAAGCCTCCGGTCTTCCGCTTCGTGGTTAGGAGATCACGCTACGTGCGGAGTTGGGGCCGCTTCAAGGGGCTTTCGAGAACGGGGGTGAACGAGTGGCCGATTGTCGGTCTATGTGAAGGGAGGGTGAAGCTGGGCTGAAAGTCGTAATGTCTGCCCGATTTCGGGCAGAAACTTTGGCTTCGCCGGGCCGCCCGACCTAGGCTCCTGATTCGTGCCGAGCTCATCCCACCCCCACGAAGACCTCCTCGCCCACCTCACCCGGACCAGCCCGCTCGGGCCCCGGGAGGCGGCGCGAGTCGTGGCGGAGGTGCTGGCGTACTTCTCCGAGAGCACCGAGGAGTACGTACGCCGTCGTCACACCGAGCTCCAGGTGCGCGGCCTGACCAACGAGCGGATCTTCGCCCGGCTCGCCGAGGAACTGCCGCAGCGCCGGGTCTCGGCGCCGGAGCTCTCCGCCCGCCAGTTGCGGCGGATCGTCTACGGCTGAGCGCCGGTCCCCGGCCTCCGGCCGTTCGTGATCGACTCTGGCTGATTCCGACTGCTTTCGGTGTCGCTCGGTGTCGATCGTTATCGCCCGGCGCTGCCCGGCGCCGTTCGATGCTGCCCGGCGGTGTTCGGCAACGGCCGTCCATGTTCGTCAACGTTCGACAGAGGAGTCCACGCATGTGCGGAATCGTGGCCTACATCGGCCCCAAGGACGCGACCCCCTTCCTGCTGGAGGGGCTGGCGCGGCTGGAGTACCGCGGTTACGACTCGGCGGGCGTCGCCGTCACCGGGCGCGGCGGCGGGATCAAGCTGCGCAAGGTGAAGGGCCGGGTCGCCGACCTGGCCGCCGCCGTGCCGGCCCGGTTCAAGGGCGCCACCGGCATCGGCCACACCCGTTGGGCCACCCACGGCGTGCCCAGCGACGCCAACGCGCACCCGCACCTGGACGGCTCCGAGCGGATCGCCGTCGTCCACAACGGCATCATCGAGAACGCCGACGAACTGCGCGCCAAGCTCACCGCCGACGGCGCGGTGTTCCGCTCCGAGACCGACACCGAGGTGCTCGCCCACCTGATCGCCGCGAACGTCACCGAGGGCGGCGAGCTGGAGGACGCGGTGCGGGCCGCGCTCGGCCGGGTGGTCGGCACCTACGGCATCGCGGTGCTGGACGCCGAGCGCCCGGACCGGATCGTGGTCGCCCGCAACGGCAGCCCGATCGTGCTGGGCATCGGCGAGAAGGAGATGTTCGCCGCCTCGGACGTCTCCGCGCTGGTCCGCTACACCCGCCAGGTCGTCCACCTGGAGGACGGCGAGCTGGCCACCGTCCGCGCCGACGGCTTCCGCACCTTCACCGCGGACGCCCGCACCACCCACCGTCAGCCGTCGACCGTGGACTGGGAGGTCGACTCCTACGACACCGGCGGCTACGAGCACTTCCTGCTCAAGGAGATCCACGAGCAGCCCGGCTCGGTCGAGCGCACGCTGAGCGGCCGGCTCGACGAGCGCTTCGCGACCGCGCACCTCGGCGGCCTCAACCTGGACGCCCGGGAGCTGCGCGAGATCCGCCGGGTGAAGATCCTCGGCTGCGGATCGGCGTACTACGCGGGCGAGATGGGGGCGCAGCTGATCGAGGAGCTGGCCCGGATCCCCGCGCACAGCGAGCCGGCCTCGGAGTTCCGCTACCGCAACCCGGTGATCGAGGCGGACACCCTGTACGTCGCGGTCAGCCAGTCCGGCGAGACCTACGACACGCTGGCCGCCGTCCAGGAGGTCAAGCGCAAGGGCGGCCGGGTGCTCGGCGTCGTCAACACCGTGGGCAGTGCCATCGCCCGGGAGTGCGATGGCGGCATCTACCTGCACGCCGGTCCGGAGGTCTCGGTCGCCTCCACCAAGGCCTTCACCTCCACCGTGGTCGCCTTCGCGCTGCTGGCCCTGCACTTCGGACGCATCCACGACCTGTCGCCCGCCGACGGGCGCCGGATCGTCTCCGCGCTCCAGGCGCTGCCGGACCAGATCCGCGAGGTGCTGGAGCAGAGCGAGGCGATCGCCGCCCTCGCCGCCGAGTACGCCGAGTCGGCGGGCATGATGTTCATCGGCCGGGTGCGCGGCTTCCCGGTGGCCCGCGAGGGCGCCCAGAAGCTCAAGGAGATCTCCTACGTGCACGCCGAGGCCTACCCGGCGAGCGAGCTCAAGCACGGCCCGCTGGCGCTGATCAGCCCCGAACTGCCCACCGTGGCACTGGTTCCGGACGACGAGCTGCTGGACAAGAACCTGACCACGCTGGGCGAGATCAAGGCCCGCTCCGGGCGGGTCATCGCGGTCGGCCACCGCCGGCCGGAGGAGAAGCTCGCGGACCACTGCGTCCTGGTGCCGAAGAGCGAGCCCGAGCTGGACCCGCTGCTGCTCAACATCCCGCTCCAGCTGCTCGCCTACCACGCCGCCGTCGCCCTGGGGCGCGACGTGGACAAGCCGCGCAACCTGGCGAAGAGCGTGACGGTGGAGTAGCCGTCCGGCCCCGGAACCACCGGGTCCCGGTCGCTGTGCGGACGGCCGGGGCCCGGTTCCGCCTCTCCGGCGGAGACTTCCGGAGGCGACTTCCGGAGGCGACTTCCGGGGGAGCGTTCCGCGGGGCGTTCCCAGGGGCGCGGAGGATCAGAAGACCGAGCAGCCGGACAGGGTGGTCAGGGTGTCCAGGGCGGTGACCGCGGCGACCGAGTTGCCGGCCCGGTCGAGCCGCGGACCCCAGGCGCAGACGGCGGCGCGGCCGGGGAGTATCGCGAGGACGCCGCCGCCGACGCCGCTCTTGCCGGGCAGGCCCACCCGGAAGGCGAACTCGCCGGCGGCGTCGTAGGTGCCGCAGGTGAGCAGCACGGCGTTGATCCGCTTGGCCTCGCCGCGGGACATCAGCCGGGTGCCGTCGGCGCGCACGCCGTAGCGGGCGAGGAAGGAGCCGGCCAGCACCAGGTCGCGGCAGCTGGTGGCGACCGCGCAGTGGGCGTAGTAGTGCTCCAGGACGGTCTCGACCGGGTTCTCCAGGTTGCCGTGGCTGGCGATGAAGTGGGCCAGCGCGGCGTTGCGGTGGCCGTGTTCGGCCTCGGAGGCGGCGACCACCGGGTCGGTGTCCAGCAGCGGGTTGCCGGACTCGCGGCGCAGGAACTCCCGTACCGCGCCGGAGGCGTCGCCGGTCATGGTCTGGAGGCGGTCGGTGACCACCAGGGCGCCCGCGTTGATGAACGGGTTGCGCGGGATGCCGTGCTCGGTCTCCAGCTGCACCAGGGAGTTGAACGGGTTGCCGGACGGCTCGCGGCCGACGCCCCGCCAGAGCGTGTCGCCGCCGTGGGCGACCGCGAGGGCGAGCGAGAACAGCTTCGAGACGCTCTGGACGGAGAACGGCCGCTCCCAGTCCCCGACGCCGTACAGCTCCCCGTCGACGGTGGCGACGGCCATGCCGAAGGCCTCCGGGTCGGCGGTGGCGAGGGCCGGGATGTAGTCGGCGACCCGGCCTCGGCCGGCCGTCGCCCGGGCGGCCGCCTCGGCGGCCGCCAGCAGCAGCGGCCAGTCCAGGATCTCCCCGCCGGGCACACCGTTCAACGTTCTTCCTCCACCGGCACCGACTGCGGACACGACCGGGACCGGGCGCGCGGTGCGGGTGCGTCCGGTCCGACCAGGATTATCCGTGTTTGGTGTCGATGGTTCGTACAGAGGGCCGTTTCCCGCGGTTACGGCGCGCCGGTGGGGGCCTGGACGGGAGGGCCGGTGAGCAGGGCGCCGGTGTCCGAGTACGGCCGGCCGTTGGGGACGCAGCCGTGCAGCCCCTTGATCTGCTGCATCATCACCGGCGCCGGGGCGCCCGGGCCCGGGCAGTCGACGTGGCCGTTGCCGAGGATGTGGCCGACCTCGTGGTTGACGGCCAGCGCGTGGTACTGCTCGGGCTCGCCCTGGTAGAACTCGGACAGCTCCGTCCAGCGCTTGAGGTTGATCACCACCTGGTGGGTGACGCCGCAGTTCACCCAGCCGCCGGTGTCCAGCCCGTACTGACCGCAGATCCGGTCGGTGGACCGCGGGGTGGCGAGGTAGACGGTGAAGTCCACCGGGTCGGCGGGCATCCGCTGGAACGAGGCGGTGCCGCCGGCGGCCCAGCCGCGCCCGACGTCGCCGAGGACCGCGTCCACCTCGGCGGCGAACCGCTCCGGGCTCTCCGCGATCCCGTCCTCCACCCGCACCTTGTAGCGGTACAGGTGCTCGCCGGTGCCGAAGCGGGCGGAGCCGCCGGGCGCGGTGGTGAAGGCCAGCCGGTCGTCCCCGTCGCTCCACGGCCGCCACCAGAGCAGCCCGGCGGCCAGGGCGGCGATCAGCGCGAGGGCGAGCACGACCGGCCGGGGCCCGCGGCGAGGGAGCCGGAGGAGCGCTCTCAACGGCCCGCTCCCGCCGGGGCGGGGCGGCCGGCGGCGAGGGCGGTCGCGGTGAGGACGGTGGTGTCCGGGCGGGCGGGGACCGGGGCCTGGGGGGACATGGCGGAACTGCTCCAGGAAGGGATCGGCGGGTGGTGCGGCCGATCGGCGGACGGGCCGTCGCCCGGTCCTGCGGAAGGGGTCTCACCTGGAGAAACGCACCCGGAGGGGGTATCGGTTCACGGCGTGTCCGACATCACGGCGGGGGCTCCTGTCGGACGGGCGGCCCGGTCGGTTCCCGGAACCGCTCGATGGTGTCACCCGCGCGGCGTGTCCCTGGGGCCCGCCGCCGGATTCGGGTGTCGTGGTGCGGGTCGACCCGTCGGGCCGCTCCCGTGCGGGTCGCCCTTCCCGCACACCGGAATGCCATCGGAGGTACCACCATGTCCACCACCGCCGTGTTCACCGTCGCCGGAATGAGCTGCGGCCACTGCGAGCGGACGGTCAGCGCCGGGCTCGCCGCCCTGCCGGGCGTCACCGACGTCAGCGCGGACGCGCCCAGCGGCCTGGTCACCGTCTCCTCGGTGGGGCCGCTGGACGAGGCGGTGGTGCGCGGCGCGGTGGACGGGGCCGGGTTCACCCTCGTGGGGCAGGCCTGACGCTCCGCCGGGAGGCGGCCCCGGGGCCCCGTCGGCGGCGGCCGGCCGGACCGCGGGGCACCGCCGGCTCAGCCCATGCTCTTCGCGCCGTCCAGGGACTCGCGGACGATGTCGGCGTGGCCGGCGTGCTGGGCGGTCTCGTTGGCGATGTGCAGCAGCACCCGGCGGGCCGACCACTCGGCGTCCGGCTCGAACCAGGGGGCCTTCGGCAGCGGCTGGGTGGCGTCCAGGTCGGGGAGGGCGGCCACCAGTTCGTCGGTGCGGCGGGCCACCTCGGCGTAGTCGGCGAGGACGCCGGCCAGCGTCTCCCCGGGCAGCATCCGGAACTCGTCCGCGCGGCGGGCGAAGTCCTCCTCGGTCCAGCTGGTGAAGTCGGGCATCGCGGACGGCCCGTGCACGATGAACTCCGCCCAGAGCCGCTCGACGGAGGCCACGTGCTTGATCAGGCCGCCCAGGCACAGCTCGCTCGCACAGGTCCGCAGGCCGGCCTGCTCGTCGGTGAGGTCGCGGGTGGTGAAGCGCAGGAAGTGCCGCTGCTTCTCCAGGGCCGTCAGGAGGTCGGCGCGCTCGCCGGTGAGCTCGCGGGCGGTGGTGGCGGTGGTCGTGGTCTCGGTCATCGTCATGGCCTTTCGGTCGGGTCCTGCTCCCTCGGACAAGAACCACGCTACGGGCCATTGCGGCCACTTCCTGTCCTGAATCCCAGGGAGAATCGTCGCCATGGCGAACACCAGCACCCGGACGCTGCGACTGCTCTCCCTGCTCCAGACCCACCGGTACTGGGCCGGCGAGGAACTGGCCGACCGGCTCGGCGTCTCCGTCCGCACCCTGCGCCGCGACATCGACCGGCTGCGCGAGCTCGGCTACCCCGTCGAGGCTCAGCGCGGTGTCGACGGCGGCTACCAGCTGGCGGCCGGCGCGGCACTGCCGCCGCTGGTGATCGACGACGAGGAGGCGGTGGCCCTCGCGGTCGGCCTGCAAGCGGCGGCGGAGAGCCCGGTGGAGGGAGTCGCCGAGGCCTCGGTGCGGGTGCTGGCGAAGGTGGTGCAGGTGATGCCGGCCCGGCTGCGGCGACGGGTGGAGGCGCTGCGCGCGATGACCGTCCCGGTGGACTGGGGGACGTCGGCGGGCGTCGATCCGGACGCCCTGACGGTGGTGGCGCTCGCCTGCCGGGACGGCGAGCGGGTGCGGTTCTCGTACACGGCCGCCGACGGGCACGGCACGGAGCGGCACGTCGAACCGCACCGGCTGGTCTGCCTGAACCGCCGCTGGTACCTGGTCGCGTACGACCTCGGCCGGGCCGACTGGCGCAGCTTCCGCCTCGACCGACTCACCGCCCCCACCGGCAGCGGCGCCCGCTTCGCCCCGCGCGCCCTCCCGGCGGAGGACGCGGCGGAGTTCGTCCGGGCGGGCCTCGACGGCGGTCCCCGGTCGCACAGGGTGGAGGTGCTGGTGGAGGCGCCCGCCGACCACGTCCGGGCCCGGGTCGGGCGCTGGGGCACGGTCGAGCCGGTCGCCGTGCACCGCTGCCGTCTCCGGATGACCGCCGACTCCCTCGACTGGCCCGCCATGGCGCTGGGCTCCCTCGGGGCCGAGTTCCGGGTCGTCGCCCCGGAGGCCCTGCGGACGCTGGTGGCCGAGTGGAGTGCGCGCTTCGCCCGTGCGGCGGGGGAGATGGGGGAGGCGGGGGAGGAGTAGGGCCTCGGACGGGCCGGCTTCAGGCGTCCGGGTGGCCGTTCCGGCGCCGCTCGGGTGGCGCCCTGTGGCCCCGCGGGCCCGGCTGCCGCACGGGGCGGCGGGTCAGGGGTGCGGAGGGTCAGGGGGCGAGGGCTTCGAGGGTGGTGCGCAGCCGGGTGAGGGCGGCGGGGAGGGCGGGGAGCGGGGGTGTGGCGAGGGCGAGGCGGAGGGCGTTGGGGTGGTGGGGAGTGGTGGCGAAGGCGTCGGCGGTGGAGACCAGGATTCCCTCGGCGGCGAGGGCGGCGGCCGCGTGGTCGGGGCGCTGGTGGGGTTCGAGGGTGAGCCAGAGGACGTAGGAGGTGGGGTGGGCGGTGACCGCCGGACCGGCGAGGGCCGCGCGGGCGACGGACTGGCGGGCGGCGGCGTCCGCGCGGCGCTCCCGCTCCAGCCGGGCGACCGTGCCGTCCGCGAGCCAGCCGGTGGCGAGGGCGGTGATCAGACCGGGGGCGCCCCAGGCGGCGGTGCGCAGGCTGGTGGTGGCGGCGCGGAGCAGGCGGTCGGGCAGGACGGCGAAGCCGAACCGCAGGCCCGGGGCCACGCTCTTGGAGAGACCGGCCACGTAGCAGGTGTGCTCCGGGGCGAGGGCGTACAGCGGTGGCGGCGGTGCGGCCTCCAGGAAGGCGTAGGTGCCGTCCTCGACCAGGGTGAAGGCGTGCTCGGCGGCGAGGGCGGCGAGACGCTCGCGGTGAGCCCGGTCGAGCACCCAGCCGAGCGGATTGTGGACGGTCGGCTGGGTGTACACCGCCCGGACCGGGCGGGAGCGGCAGAGCCGGTCGAGCGCGTCGAGGTCCGGGCCGGCGGCGGTGACCGGGACGGGGGCCAGGTCGAGCCCGTGGGCGGACGCGAGCAGTTTGATGCCCGGGTAGCCCAGGGCGTCGGTGGCGAGGACGTCCCCGGGGCGGGTGAGGGTGCGCAGGACGCAGTCCAGGGCCTGCTGCGCCCCGCTGGTCAGCAGGACGTTCCCGGGGGCGGTGTCGATCCCGCGGTCCAGCAGGTGGGTGGCGACCGCGGCCCGGTCGTGCCGGTGACCGCCCGGAGGGTGCTGGCGCAGCAGGGCCTCGGCGTCGCCCGAGGAGGCGAGCGCGCGCAGTGCCTGCCGCAGCAGGTCGCCCTGCCCGGGGGCGAGCGGCTGGTTGAAGGAGAGGTCGGCCACCCGGGGCACCGGCAGGGCGCGGGAGGGTTCGAGGCCGTCGTAGCCGGAGCGCAGCCGGACGAAGGTGCCGCGGCCCCGCTCTCCCACCACCAGCCCGGAGGCGGCGAGTTCGGCGTAGACCCGGGTGGCGGTGGCGAGGGCGATCCGCCGTTCGCGGGAGAGGGTCCGGTGGGTCGGCAGCCGGGCGCCGGCCGGGAGGGCACCGGAGCGGATGGCGCTCGCGTACTCGTCGACGATGGCCTTGTAGGAGGGCGGTCGCACCGGTCACCTGCCGTTCCTGGGGTCGTGGGCCTCGGCGTACGGGGCCTGTTCCGGAGTGTATCCAGGACAATAAGTGGATTGTCCTGGGCGGGTGTTCCTAGCCTCGTGGCATCCGGCGGCGAGGCCGGGACCAGCAGCGAGGCCAGGAACGGAGCACGCGCCCATGACCATCCGCAGCGAGCGGGACCAGCACGTCGTCACCCTCACCATCGACCGGGAGAAGAAGCTCAACGCCCTCGACTACCCGACGATCGACGCGCTGCTCGCCGAGTTGGACCGGATCGACGCCGACGACACCGTCCGCGCCGTGATCCTCACCGGGGCCGGCGAGCGGGCGTTCAGTGCCGGCGCCGACATCCCCTCGCTGGCGGCCAGCGTCGCGGGCGGGCCGGAGCGGGCGCTGCGCGAGTTCGTCCGGCGCGGGCACACCCTCACCCGGCGGATCGAGGAGTTTCCCAAGCCGGTCATCGTGGCCGTCAACGGCCTGGCGTACGGCGGTGGTTGCGAGATCACCGAGGCCGCACCGCTGGCGGTCGCGGCCGAGCACGCGGCCTTCGCCAAGCCCGAGATCTCGCTCGGCTTCCCGCCGCCCTTCGGCGGTTCGCAGCGGCTGCCGCGCCATGTCGGACGCAAGCGCGGCCTGGAGATGATCCTGACCGGCGACCCGATCCCGGCCGCCCGCGCCGCCGAGATCGGCCTGGTCAACTCCGTCGTCCCGGCCGACGAACTGCTGGACACCGCGCGGGACTTGGCCGAGCGGATCGTCCGGCACGCGCCGAGCGCCGTGGCCGCCTGCCTGCGGGCGGTGACCCGGGGCATCAACCTGCCGATCGACGAGGGGCTCGCGGTGGAGGCCGCGGCCTTCGCGGCGACCGTGCCGACCGAGGGCGTCCGGGACGGGATCCGGCGCTTCCTGGACCGCTCGTCCGCCCGCTCGTCCGCCTGAGTCGGCGCGGGGAAACGCGTTGCGGCCGGCGACCGGCGGAGTGATCATGGCGGGATGTCGGATCTGCTCGCGCGTGCCACCGCCTTCCGTGCCGCCTTCGCCCGCCGCCAGGCGGCTGAGCTCGTCGAGGAGGCGGACGCCCCCGGGGTGTTCGCCGTCCGGGACGCGGAGTTCGTCCGCTCCGAGGAGCACAACCAGCTGATCGTCGAGGGCCCGGGGACCGATCCGGCGGAGCTGCCCCATCTCGCTGTCCGGTGGCTGGGGCGCCGCCCCCGGTACCGCGTCACCGTGCTGGACCGGGAACTGGGCGAGCGGGCCGCCCCGATGCTGGCGGCGGCGGGGTGGGAGCGGGAGAGCGCCGTCGTCATGGCCCGCTCGACACAGGGCTGTGTAAGGCCCGAACCGGCCGCGCTCCCGGCGGAGTTGAGCGAACTGCGGGAGGCGGTGATGCGACAGCAGCGGGAGTGGAGCGAGGACGGGGAACTCGTCCGGCAGCTCACCGACCGTCGCGTCGCCCGGCTGCGGGGCGCCGAGCGGGTGCACTTCCTGGCCGCGCGGACGCCGGCCGGCGAGGTCGCGGCCTGGAGCGACCTCTACCTCGAACCAGCCCTCGGTCTGGCCCAGTTGGAGGACCTGGTGACCGGCTCGCCGCACCGCGGCGCGGGCCACGGCGACACCCTGCTCACCACCGGCCTGGCGCTCGCCGCCGAGGCAGGCCTCCCCGAGCTGTTCCTGATCGCGGACGCGGCGGACTGGCCCCGCGAGTGGTACGGCCGCCGGGGTTTCACGGAGATCGGGCGCGGCCACTCCTTCTGCGGCCGGTGACGGCCGGGCCGCGCGGCGGTCGTGTGGCGGCGGCGCGGCGGCACGGGCTGCGGCCGGCGGCAGGGGGGTCAGGCCGTTCCGGGGCCGGCCGCCGGTGGGGTTGCGCGGACGCAGTGGGCGGCGACGGTGTCGGCGAAGGCGCGGGAGAGCGGGCAGAGGTTCTCCCAGTCCCGGACGGCCCAGCCGGCGGTGAGGGCGGGCAGGTCGGGCAGCGGCAGCAGTCGCAGGCCGGGGTGGCCGGGGCCCTGCCACTGCGGCAGGGCGGGGACGACGGCGTGGCCGAGGCCGAGTTCGGCGAGCAGGATCGCGGTGTCCCAGTCCGCGACACTGGTGTCGAAGACCGGCCGGACGCCCGACTTCCCCATCCAGGCTTCGAGTTGGGAGCGGGAGACGGAGTTCTGCGGCAGCCCGATCAGCCGGGCCTCCTGGAGGTCGGCGGGCTCGATCCGGTCCCGGGTGGCGAGTTGGTCGCCCGCGGACACGGCGAGCACCCAGGGCAGGTCCACCACCGGCCGCTGGTCGATGCCCCGGGCCGGGACACCGAGGGTGATCCAGGCGAGGTCGACCCGGCCGGCGTTGAGCGACTCCAGGCAGCTGCGGCTGGAGACCTCGGTCTGGAACTCCAGGCTGACCTGGGGGAAGCGCCGCCGGAAGTCCACCACGGCCGCGGACATGAAGTGCCGGATGCTGGTGGCTCCGGTGGTGATCCGGACGGATCCGCCCTCGCCGCGGGCGAGTTGGGCGATCCGGTGCAGCGCGTGGTCGATGCTGCCGAGGCCGGCGGCGACCGCCGCGCGCAGCAGGCCGCCCGCCTTGGTGGGGACGACGCCGCGCGGATGCCGCTCGATCAGCGCGAGGCCGAGCTCCCGTTCGAGCCGCTTCACGTGCTGGCTGACGGCGGACTGGGTGCAGTTCAGGTCGCGGGCGACGGCGCTGAGCGAACCCGCCCGGCAGACCGCGGCGAAGACGCGCAGATCATCGATGGTCACGGGCATCCAAGGTAGCGGGACCCTTGGGGCGGGACCCAAGGTATCGCTTGGAGGTCTCCCAGCAAATCAACGGATTGACTTGGGTGTTCGCTGGGATCGATCATCGATTCCGGGCCCAGGGCGGCAACCCGCCCGCCACCTTCGCGGCGTTCCGGACGCACGGGCGAGGGGGCGGGCGGGTGTCGACCCGCATCGATGCGAGGAACTGTTCACGGCTGCGAACTGCTGCGAACTGCTGCGAACGGCGGTGAACAGGTGTGAACGACTGTGAACGGCTGTGACCTGCGACAGGAGGGAACGGGAATGCGGTACGCCGACGGTCCGGGTGCGCGGTGCGAGGTGTTCGTCGAGACACCGGCGGACCGGGTGTGGGAACTGGTGACGGACATCGGCCTGCCCGCCCGGCTCAGCCCGGAGCTCCAGCGCGTCGCCTGGCTGGACGGCGCGCGCGGCCCCGCGGTGGGTGCCCGTTTCGAGGGGCACAACAGCCGAGAGAACATGCCCGACTGGCGGACGGTCTCCGAGATCACCGAGCTGACCGAACCGGCCGGGGCGGCGGGCCCGGGCGCCTTCGCCTGGGGCGTGATGGACGCGGACGGCCGCTACGGCGAGCCGGTGTCCGACCTCGTCGGGGCACTGGCCAGGTGGCGTTTCGAGCTGCTTCCCGAGGACGGGGGCACCCGGCTGATCCAGTCGGTGGTGATCGGCCCGGGGCGCAGCGGTGCCAGCCTGGTCATCGACGCCAGGCCGGAGCTGGAGGAGAAGATCGTCGACTTCCGGCTGAACGAGCTGCGCGCCGGCATGACGGCGACCCTCGAAGGCGTCAAGTCGCTGGCCGAGCAGGGGAACCGGGCCCGGCCCGGGCACTGATCACCCCCGTTCCCCCGGGGCGGGCCGTGCCGGGCGGCCACCGGCACGTCCACCCGGCCGTGCCGTGCACACGGAAGGAGCGGTGAGTTGGCACGTGTGAGCTGGGCGGGCTCCGAGGTCATCTGGGTGGGGAAGGTCGGCCGGATGCTCACCGTGGTGCGGGAGGTGGACGGCGAGCGGATCCTGCACGTCGACGACTGGACCACGGTGGTGGGCGACCGGACCGAGATCCACCTGAAGTGCGGCCCCCTGCACCGCCGCCTCGTCATCCGTGAGCCGGGCCGGGAGCCGGTCGAGTTCCGCTACCGGCTGTCGTGGGCGGCCGTGCTGGATCCGTTCATCGACTTCGGCTGGGACCGCTGGCGGGCCGAGGAGCTCGATCCTGGACTGGTGCTCGTCGAGCTGCTGGGGGGAACGGACGACTGGTAGCGGTCGCTGGTGGCGGTCGCTCCCGGGAGGGCTCGGCCCGCGCTGTCCGTACCGCCGTCGTGGGCCGCCCGCTCCGCGGCGCGCAGGGCCTCGGCGATGCGCGGAAGCCGCGGCGTTCGGCGTGGGCGAGCGTGGTGGTGCCGTCGGCGGGGTGTGCCCGGTTGGGCGGCGGAACGGCCGACGGCCGGGTC
>NZ_JBHUAF010000188.1:0-15687 GCF_042789895.1 Kitasatospora sp. NPDC056783 | reverse complement strand
GTACTTCACGGTGGCCCTGCACGGCTGATCCGCCCGTCGAGGCAGCCCCCGGACGTCCGCGTCCGGGGGCTACTTGACGTTCTTGGCGAAGTAGTCGAAGGCCTGCTTCGCCTGGTCCTGGAGCGAGGGGCCGGCCTGGTAGCCGGCCGGGTTGCGGTTGCCGACCGCGCCGACGCTGATCAGGTTGGGCTTGCCGTCCCTGACGACGAACCAGCCTCCGCCGCCGGAACCGGCCGTCATGGTGCAGCCGAGCACGTACATCGGCGGGCGGGCCGGGTCGAAGGACAGCCGCCCCGGCGCGACCGGCGAGTCGCAGTGTTCGAGTTCCAGGCCGTCGAACGGCCGCTCGGCCGGGTAGCCGTAGGCGGCGACCGCGGTGATCCGGTCGCGCGGGGCGTTGAACCAGACCGGGACCGAGCCGCCGACCGCCTCCTCCAGGGACCTGCCGGAGTCGTCCTCGCCGCGCACCCGGAGGATGCCGTAGTCGTACTGGTCGTGGGCGCCGACGCCGCTCTCCTGGAGCCAGGTCGGCGAGACCAGCGCGCGCACCGCCGTCCACCGGCCGTACGGGGCGGCCTGCTGGTCGGGGTACGGCTTGCCGCGGGCCGCCCGGCCGTCCCGGTTGAAGCCGGGCACGAAGGCCAGGTTCTTCAGCCAGCCGCCGCCCTTGCCGTCGTGCAGGCAGTGCGCGGCGGTGTAGACGAGGTTGCTGCGGCCGGGGTTGGCCGGGTCGGAGACCACGGTGGCGGAGCAGGCCGCGTCACCCTGCGGGGTGGTCATGAAGAGCCGCCCGACCACCGCGCCGGCCGGGCCGTACGGGTGCGGCAGCGGCTGGGCCGGGACGGCGGCGGGCGGGGCGTCCCGTTCGACGCCGGCCGCGGCGGGGGCGGTCAGCGAGTACTCCGGCGTGGGGCGGGGCTTGGCCGCGTCCATCCGGGCGGCCGTCCAGGAGCCGGGCGCCGCGCCGCCGGGGAAGCCGCTGTCGTCGACGTAGCGGGCCCAGTCCTCCACCTTCCAGCCGCTCAGGTCGCCCAGGCTGGTGGGCGCGGACGTGGGCAGGGCGGGAGGCGGGGCGGCGGGCCGGGCCGGACCGTTCGGGCCGCACCCGGACGCGCCCAGGGCGAGCGCGGCGAGCAGCGCGGCGGCGCCCGCCGCGGCCCGGCTGGTGGTTCTGGGCATGCTGGATCGTCCCCCGTGCTGTGCTGGTGGTTCAAGACCGCCCCCGTGGCGGTGGCTACTTCTTGGAGATCCAGTCCAGTGCCTGCTTGGCGACCGCCTCCAGGTACGGGCCGCTCAGCGAGGTGTGCTCCTGGGTGCCGATCGAGGTGTTGCTGACCAGGGCGGTCCGCCCGTCCGGCATGGTGGCGAACCAGCCGCCGCCGCTGGAGCCCTGGGTCATGGTGCAGCCGATGGTCAGCATGGTCGGGCGCTTGGCGTCGAAGGAGAGCCGGGTGGGCTTGCCGCCGTCGCACTTGTACAGCTCCTGGCCGTCGAACGGCTTGGCGAGCGGGTAGCCGGTGGCGGTGACCTTGAGCTGGTCGCGCGGCGCGTCGAACCAGACGGGGACGGCCGAACCGACGGTCTCCTCCAGGGACTTGCCGGTGTCGTTCTGGTTGCGCACGCGCATGATCGCGAAGTCGTACTGGTTGGCGGCGTCGCCGGTGCCGCCGCCCTCGACCATCCACTGCGGCGAGGTGGTGACCTGGTCGGCCCACCAGGTGCCGAGCGGGGCCAGCTCGGACAGCGGGGCCTGCTTGCCCCCGCTGGAGGCGCCCGAGTTGTTGTACGCGGGCACGAAGACCAGGTTCTTGTAGAAGTTGCCGCCCTTGCCCTCGTGCACGCAGTGGCCGGCCGTCCAGACCAGGTTGCTCTTGCCCGGGTGCTGGGGGTCGGTGATCACCGTCGCCGAGCAGTTGCCGCGGCCGCCCTGGGCGGAGAAGAACACCTTGCCGGAGGGCTGCTTGGTGTACGGACGGGGCACTGCCACGGCCTTGACCGCCGGGGGCTCGGGGTCCGTCACGCCGTCGTCGGTGGCCGGCTTGGGCGTGGCGGGCGCCGGCTTGGCGGCGGGCGGGGCCGGGTCGGCGGGCTTGGAGTCGCCCATCTTGTCCGGGTCCCAGAAGTCCTTCACCACCGGGTTGTTGAAGACGTGCTTGGACGCCCACTTGTCCCAGTCCTCGTACTTCCACTTCTTCAGGTCGTCCCAGCTCTTGGGCAGTCCCTCCAGCAGGCTGGTCGGCAGCCCGGACGGGAGGGGGATTCCGCCGATCACGCCGCCGGAGCCCGTGGTCTGGGCGGCCGTCGAGGCGGGCGGCGGCTCGGGGCTGCTCGTGCCGCCGGGGGGGCCGTCCGGCCCGCAGGCGCTCACGGCGAGCAGGGTGCCCGCGGCCAGGGCGGCGGCCAGTGCCGACCGGTGGATCGTTGCCATCTGTGCGTTTCCCCCTGTGCTCGGTGGTTCGGTGCCGGGCGGTGCCCCGGGCCCGGGCGGTGCCGCGGCCGGCGGCTCCACTCCGGGCTGGTGGGTACCCGGCCGATTCGTGCGGCGCCGGTGCGCCGCCCTGGAGTCTTCCATCGCGGACGAGGACGGCGGTGTCCGCCCCCCGGGTTCCACGGCCGCCGGGAGGTCATCGATCCGTGACCCGGGCCGGGGCGGTCCGAGGACGCAGCAGGGCGTTCGGCCCCGGAAGCGGACAATCCGAGATCTTCACCCGGACGAGTGAGTGGTCCTTGTGATCACCCATCACGGATAGGTAACCCTTACCTGACGCGACGGTGCGAGTGCCCGCAGACCCCTCCACCACAGTGCGCGTCAGCACCCCCACGCGCCCCAAGGAGCAGCCTTGAGCACCGCCGCCCTCACCGGAGCCCCGCCCGTACCGACGCCCACCGCGGAGCGGCCCGTCGGACACGACCTGCTGCTGGACCCCGACCCGGCCGTCGCCGCGGAACAGGCCGGCCTGGAGGCCCTGCTGCGCTGCTGGACACGGGAGACCGGAGCCCGGCCCGGCCCGGACGGCCGGCTGCGGATCGCCGTCCTCGGCGGCGCCGCCAGGCTCACCGTCCCGGTCCGCTACTGGTCGCCGGGCGGCTGGCACCGCTTCGGGGCCGCCACCCTCGCGGCCGGCGAGGGCACCGCCGACGCCCCGGTGGACGCCGTCACCACCGCCGCGCTGCTCGCCGCCGCGGCCGCCGAACGGCCCGACCCCGGCCAGGTCGCCGACCTCGCCGCGCGGGTCGCCGACTCGGTCGTGCGCACCGCCGAGATCCTCGCCCACCGCCGCACCGGCGCCGTCCCCGGCGGGCCGGAGCGCTCGCACTTCCTCGCCGCCGAGCAGTCCCTGCTGCTCGGCCACCCGCTGCACCCCACCCCGAAGAGCCGCGACGGCCTCGGCCCGGCCCAGAGCGCCGCCTACTCGCCCGAGCTGCACGGCTCCTTCCAACTGCACTGGTTCGCGGTGGACCGCGCGCTGCTCGCGGCCGGCTCCGCCGTCGCCGAGAGCGCCGAACGGCTCACCGCCGGCCTGTTCGACGGCGGCCCGGCGCTGCCGCCCGGCACCGCCGCCCTGCCGCTGCACCCCTGGCAGGCCCGCGAACTCGCCCACCGCCCGGCCGTCGCCGCGCTGCTCGCGGACGGGCTGCTGCACGACCTCGGCCCGGCCGGCGAGCCCTGGTACCCCACCTCCTCGGTGCGCACCGTCTACCGGCCCGGCACCCCGTGGATGCTCAAGCTCTCGCTCGGCCTGCGGATCACCAACTCCCGCCGGGAGAACCTGCGCAAGGAACTGCACCGGGGCCTGGAGATGCACCGGCTGCTGGAGAGCGGGCTGGCCGCCGAGTGGCGGGCCGCCCACCCCGGCTTCGACATCGTCCGCGACCCGGCCTGGATCGGCGTCGACCACCCCGACCTCGGCGACCCGGGCGGCCTGGACACCGTGCTGCGCGCCCAGCCCTTCGCCCCCGCCGAGCGCGCGCTGTGCGTCGCCGGACTGGTCGCCGAACAGCCGCTCGGCACCGGCGACACCATGCCCTCCCGGCTCGGTGACCTGCTGCGGGCACTGGCCGCGCGCTGCGGCCGACCGGTGCGGACCGTCGCGGCCGAGTGGTTCCTGCGCTACCTGGACGCGGTCGTGCTGCCCATCCTCTGGCTGGACGGCCGGGGCGGCATCGCCCTGGAGGCGCACCAGCAGAACAGCATCGTCCACCTGGACGCCGAGGGCTGGCCGTGCGGCGGCCGCTACCGCGACAACCAGGGCTACTACTACCGCGACAGCGCCGCCGAACGGCTCACCGCCCGGCTGCCCGGGCTCGGCGCGGACAGCGACACCTTCCTCCCCGACGAGGTGATCGACCACCACTTCGCCTACTACCTGGGCATCAACCACGTGCTCGGCCTGATCGGCGCCTTCGGCTCCCAGCGGCTCGCCGACGAGACCGTGCTGCTGGCCGCGCTGCGCGGCTTCCTGGCCGGCCCGAGGGCCACCGCCACCCGCTCCGCGCTGCCCGCGCTGCTGCTCGACGCGCCCACCCTGCCCTGCAAGGCCAACCTGCTGACCCGGATCAACGGCATGGACGAGCTGGTCGGCCCGGTCGCCAGCCAGTCCGTCTACGTGGACATCCCCAATCCGGTGGCGGGTGCCTGATGCCGCGCGACCTGCCCGGGTGGGGCCCGGTCCCCACCCCGGCCGGCGAGTTCCGGCTCGGCCCGGTCCGGCTGCCCGCCGACCTGGAACTGATCACCGGGTGGATGAACGACCCCGAGGTCGACGCCTTCTGGGAGCTCGCCGGCCCGCCGGAGGTCACCGAACGGCACGTCCGGGCCCAACTGGACGGTGACGGCCGCAGCACCCCGTGCCTCGGCCTGCTCGACGGCGAGCCGATGAGCTACTGGGAGGTCTACCGCGCCGACCTCGACCCGCTCGCCGCGCACTACCCGGCCCGGCCGTACGACACCGGCGTGCACCTGCTGCTCGGCCCCGCCGCCAGCCGCGGCCGGGGCCTCGGCGCCCTGCTCCTGGCCGCGCTCGCAGAATTGATTCTTCACCATGATCCGCGCTGCGAACGGGTGGTGGCCGAGCCCGACGTCCGCAACCGGCGGTCCGTCCGGGCCTTCGAACGGGCCGGGTTCCGGGCCGCCGCCGAACTCGACCTGCCCGACAAGCGCGCCGCCCTCATGGTCCGCGACCGAGCCCCGGGGCCTGTCGTGCGACAGGCCCAACTCCCCGCCTAGGACACCCCTGTGGACACCTCGACAACCACCCCGTACGACCTGCTCGGCGTCGGCATCGGCCCGTTCAACCTTTCGCTCGCCGCCCTCGCCGAACCGGTGCCCGGCCTGCGCACGCTCTTCTGCGACCAGCGCCCGGAGTTCCGCTGGCACCCCGGCATGCTGGTCGAGGGCGCCCGGATGCAGGTGCCCTTCCTCGCCGACCTGGTCTCCCTGGTCGACCCGACCAACTCGTGGTCCTTCCTCAACTACCTGCGCGAACAGGACCGGCTGTTCCCCTTCTACTTCGCCGAGCGCTTCCAGCTGCCGCGCCGCGAGTACGACCACTACTGCCGCTGGGCCGCCGAACGGCTGGCCAACTGCCGCTTCGGCACCGAGGTCACCGCCCTGCGCTGGGACGCCCCCTGGTACCGGGTCGAACTCACCGACACCGCGACCGGACGGCGCTCCTCCGTCCGGGCCCGCAACCTCGCCCTCGGCGTCGGCACCCGACCGGTGCTGCCCGAGGCCTTCGGCGCGCTGGCCGGCCACCCGCGCGCCTTCCACTCCGCCGAGTACCTGGACCGCCGCGCCGACCTGGCCGGCGCCCGGGACATCACCGTCGTCGGCAGCGGACAGTCCGGCGCCGAGGTCTTCCTCGACCTGCTGCGCCGCCACGAGGGCGACCGGGTCCGGCTGCGCTGGCTCACCCGGACCAGGGCACTCGCCCCCATGGAGTACTCCAAGCTCGGCCTGGAACACTTCACCCCCGACTACACCCGCTACTTCCACGGCCTGCCCGCCCCCGTCCGGGACACGCTGGTCGCCGCCCAGTGGCAACTGCACAAGGCCGCCAGCGCCGAGACCCTCGCCGAGATCCACGACCACCTCTACGAGCGCACCATCGGCCGCCCGATCGACACCGCCCCGGTCGAGATCAGCCCCGGCACCACCGTCACCGACGCCCGACCGGGCCCCCGCGACGGCCTCGAACTGCACTGCCGGCACGACGACTCCGGCACCGAGCACCTGCTGCGCACCGACGCCGTGGTGCTCGCCACCGGCTACCGGGCGGCCCGCCCGGCCGCGCTCGAACCGCTCGCCGGACTCATCGACTGGGACGAATCCGGGCGCTACCGGGTCGACCTGGACCACCGGGTCGCCACCAGGCCCGAACTCGCCGGCGGACTGTACGTCCAGAACGCCGAACTGCACACCCACGGCGTCGGCACCCCCGACCTCGGGCTCGGCGCCCACCGGGCCGCCGTGATCCTCAACGCCGTCACCGGGCGCACCGTCCACCGGCTGCCCGACCGCACCGCCTGGACCGGCTTCGCACCACCCGCCCCCGCGACCCCGCCCCGGACCCCCGCCGTCCCCCGCCCCCAGGAGTTGACCCGTGCCGCAACCGTCGGCCGCTGAACCGCCGCTCCACCTGCCCCCGCACCTCACCCCCGGGCACTGGCAGCGGGCCGGCCGCGCCCTGCTGGCCAAGATGATCGGCGAGTTCGCCTACGAGGAACTGCTGCGGCCCGTCCCCGGCGACGAACCCGGCGAGTACCGGCTGGAGCTGCCCGAGGCGGAGTACCGCTTCACCGCCCGGCGCGGCGCCTACGACAGCTGGCAGGTCGACCCCGGGTCCGTCCGCTGCACCCACCCGGACGGACTGGACCCGCTGCGCTTCCTCCCGTACGCCCGGCTGACGCTCGGCATGAGCGGCGAGACCACCGGCCACCTGATCCGCGAGCTCTCCGCCACCCTGACCGCCGACGCCCGCCAGCTCGCCACCGCGCTCACCGCCGCCGAACTCGCCGAGCTCGACCACGCCGCGCTCGAAGGGCGGCAGACCGGCCACCCCTGGATCGTCCCCAACAAGGGCCGGATCGGCTTCTCCGGCATCGACGCCGCCCGCTGGGCCCCGGAGGCCCGCAGCCCGCGCCCGCTGCCCTGGATCGCGGTGCACCGCCGGCTCGCCGAGTACCACGGCGTACCCGGCCTGGAACGGCCCGAGCAGCTGTACGCCCGCGAACTGGACGACGTGGACGCGCTGCGCGCCGCGCTCGGTCCGGACGCCGAGGACTACCTGCTGCTGCCCGTCCACCCCTGGCAGTGGGAGCAGACGATCCTGCCGCTGTTCGCCCCCTGGATCGCCTCCGGGGAGATCGTCCCGCTGCCCTCGGACGGCGACCCACGGCTGCCCCAGCAGTCCATCCGCTCCTTCTTCAACACCGCCCACCCCGAGCGCTGCACCGTCAAGCTGCCGCTGTCCATCCTCAACACCCTGGTCTGGCGCGGCCTGCCGGTCGAGCGCACCCGGGCCGCGCCCGCCGTCACCGCCTGGCTGCTCGGGCTGCGCGACGCGGACCCGTACCTGCGCGACGAGTGCCGGGTGATCCTGCTCGGCGAGATCGCCTCCGTCACCGTCGACCACCCGCTCTACCGCGAGCTGCCCGAGGCGCCGTACCAGTACAAGGAACTTCTCGGCGCGATCTGGCGCCAGCCGCTCGGACCCTTCCTGGACGGCGACGAGCGCGCCCGCACCCTGGCCGCGCTGCTCCAGACCGGCTCCGACGGGCGGGCGCTGGTCGCCGAGCTGATCGCCCGCTCCGGCCTCCTCCCCGGCGACTGGACCGCCCGGCTGTTCGCCGCCATGATGCCGCCGCTGCTGCACTTCCTCTACCGCTACGGGCTGGTCTTCTCCCCGCACGGGGAGAACGCGATCGTGGTCTTCGACTCCTCCGACGTGCCGGTCCGGCTCGCGGTCAAGGACTTCGTGGACGACGTCAACCTCAGCGCGCAGCGCCTGCCCGAACTGGACGGCCTGCCCGCGGAGGTGGCCGAGGTGCTGCTGCGGGAGGGCCCGCAGGGGCTCTGCCAGTTCATCCACTCCGGGCTGTTCATCGGCGTCTTCCGCTACCTCGCCCCACTGCTGGAGGAGCAGACCGGACTGCCGGAGACCGAGTTCTGGGCCCTGCTGCGCACCGAGGTCCTCCGCTACCAGGAGCGCTTCCCCGAGCTGGGCGAGCGCTTCGAACTGTTCGACCTGTTCCGCCCCCGGATCGACCGGCTCTGCCTCAACCGCAACCGGCTCCTGCTGGACGGCTACCAGGACCGCCCGCACCGCCCGCACGCCGCCCGGTACGGGACGGTGCCGAACGCGCTGGTCGCCGTGGACGTGCGAATGCCCGCGCAGCGGGACCGGATTGTCACCCCCGCCCCGTAGGCTGGGAGGGTCATGACGAACGACTCCGAATCCCAGCCCGCGGCGGACCTCGGCGACGAGACCGAGGAAGCCGTCGCCGTCCCGCGCTCGCGGATCCCCGAACTGCTGCACGCCGCGGTCGCGGCCGTCGGCGGTGTGGAACGCCCCGGTCAGGTCCGGATGGCCGAGGCCGTCGCCGACGCCGTCGACCACGGCGAGCACCTGCTCGTCCAGGCCGGCACCGGCACCGGGAAGTCCCTGGCCTACCTGGTGCCCGCGCTCGCCCACGGGGACCGCGTGGTGGTCGCCACCGCCACCCTGGCACTCCAACGCCAGCTGGTGGAACGGGACTTGCCGCGCACCGTCGACGCGCTGCACCCGGTGCTGCGCCGCCGCCCACTGTTCGCGATGCTCAAGGGCCGCTCCAACTACCTGTGCCTGCACCGGGCCAACGAGGGCACCCCGAGCGAGGAGGGCGAGGGCCTGTTCGACCCGGTGGACGCGCTCGGCGGGCCCACCGGGAAGCTCGGCCAGGACGTGCTGCGGCTGCGCGACTGGGCCGACGAGACCGACACCGGGGACCGCGACGACCTCAGTCCCGGCGTCTCCGACAAGGCCTGGGCCCAGCTGTCGGTCACCTCCAAGGAATGCCTGGGCGCCACCCGCTGCGCGTACGGGCAGGAGTGCTTCGCGGAGAAGGCCCGGGAGCGGGCCAAGTTGGCGGACGTCGTGGTCACCAACCACGCGATGCTCGCGATCGACGCGATCGAGGGCGCGCCGGTGCTGCCCGAGCACGGGCTGCTGATCGTGGACGAGGCGCACGAGCTGGTCAACCGGGTCACCGGTGCGGCCACCGCCGAGCTGACCGTCGGCGCGGTCAACAGGGCGGTCAAGCGGGCCGCGCGGCTGGCCGACGAGAAGGCGGTGGACGCGCTCCAGGCCGCGGCCGAGAACTTCCACGGCCTGATGGAGACGGCCCAGCCCGGCCGGGTCGAGGAACTGCCCGAGTACCTGGCGTACGCGGTCACCGCGATCCGGGACGCCTCCCGCCAGGTGATCACCTCGCTCGGCGAGACGAGGGACAAGGGGCTCAGCGACGAGGACGCCGTCCGCAAGCAGGCGATGGCCGCGGCCGAGACGCTGCACGAGACCGCCGACCGGCTGCTGCAGGACTCCGAGTACGACGTGGTCTGGATCGAGCGCAGCGACCGCTACGGGCTGGGCACCGCCTCGCTGCGGGTGGCCCCGCTGAGCGTGTCCGGGCTGCTGCGCGAGGGGCTGTACAAGGAGCGCTCGGTCGTCCTCACCTCGGCCACGCTCAAGCTCGGCGGGGACTTCAACGGCGTCGCCGCCTCGGTCGGCCTGCCCTCCGAGACCAGGCTGCCGGACGTCCGCACCGCCGGGGACAACCCCGAGCCGGGCTTCGGGGAGGACGCCGTCCCGCACTGGCGCGGGATCGACGTCGGCTCGCCGTTCAAGTACCCCAAGCAGGGCATCCTGTACGTCGCCAAGCACCTGGCCGACCCCGGGCGCGATCCCGAACGGCCGGACATGCTGGACGAGTTGGCCGAGCTGATCGGCGCGGCCGGCGGGCGGACGCTGGGCCTGTTCTCCTCGATGCGCGGCGCCCAGACGGCCGCCGAGGCGATGCGCGAGCGGCTGGACAACCGGATCCTGCTCCAGGGCGAGGACACCCTGGGCGAGTTGATCCGGGAGTTCGCCTCGGACGCGACGACCTGCCTGTTCGGCACGCTCTCGCTCTGGCAGGGCGTGGACGTGCCCGGCTCGGCCTGCCAGCTGGTCGTGATGGACCGGATCCCGTTCCCCCGGCCGGACGACCCGCTGATGAGCGCCCGCCAGAAGGACGTGGAACAGCGCGGCGGGAACGGCTTCATGGCCGTCGCGGCGACGCACGCTGCGCTGCTGATGGCCCAGGGCGCGGGCCGGCTGGTGCGCGCGGCCGACGACCGGGGGGTGGTCGCGGTACTGGACCCGCGGGTGGAGACCAAGCGGTACGGGAGCTTCTTCCGCTCCTCGATGCCGGAGTTCTGGTACACCACGGACCGCAACCAGGTGCGCCGCTCGCTGGCGGCGATCGACGCCTCGGCGGCGCCGGTGCGGCCGGTGGTCAAGCGGGGCTGAGGGCCCGGGCGGCCTGCGGTCCTCGGCTCGCGGTCCTCGGCTCCACGGTCCTCGGCTCCACGGTCCTTCGCCGGGCCCGGAAGACGCCGGAGGGGCTCCCCGCGGTCGCGGTGGAGCCCCTCTCCGGTGTGTGGTCCGCCGAGTGCTCGGAGGCGGCGCGGGGCCGTGACTGAGCGCTCAGCGGCGGCGCGGGGCCGTTCCTCGATCGGCCTCGGCGCGGGGACCCGCCTGGATCAGAGGCGGCGCAGGACCGCGACGACCTTGCCCAGGATGGTCGCGTTGTCGCCGTTGATCGGCTCGTACGCCGGGTTGTGCGGCATCAGCCAGATCCGGCCGTCCTCGCGCTTGAGCCGCTTCACGGTGGCCTCGCCGTCGATCATCGCGGCCACGATGTCGCCGTTCTCGGCGACCGGCTGGCGGCGCACGGTGACCCAGTCGCCGTCGCAGATGGCCGCCTCGATCATCGAGTCGCCGCGCACCGTCAGCGCGAACAGCTCGCCCTCGCCGACCAGCTGGCGGGGCAGCGGGAAGACGTCCTCCACCGTCTGCTCGGCCAGGATCGGCCCGCCGGCGGCGATCCGGCCGACCAGCGGGACGTAGGAGGTGGACGGCCGGCCGGCCGTCTCGGCGGTGTTCGGACGCGCCACCTCGACGCCGCGGACCTCGTAGGCGCGCGGGCGGTGCGGATCCCTGCGCAGGAAGCCCTTGCGCTCCAGGGCCATCAGCTGGTGGGCGACCGAGGAGGTGCTCGACAGGCCGACGGCCTGGCCGATCTCGCGCATGGACGGCGGGTAGCCGCGGCGCTGGACGGAATCCCGGATGACCTCGATCACCCGGCGCTGGCGCTCGGTGAGACCGGCCTCGTCGGTCCGGATGCCGGGGGGGCGGCCGGGCATCGCGCGGGCGGGCGAGGGGTGGGTGTCGTCCATCGCGGGGGAGTGCTCGATCGGCTGGTCGGGAACCCGGGCCGCGCCGGAAAGGGCCGCGCCGGAGAGACGGTGGTCTTCGCTACGGTCCATGCTGATGTCCACACCCTGCTGATTCGTGGTGCGCTGCCCCACCTTGAACTGGGAGTGTTCCTGCACCGGGATGGTGTTGCTTTCGATCGTGTTCACGGCGGCCCCTCTCGACGGCTGTCCTCTCCCTTTTCCAGCCCAACGCGCCGCCTATCGAAAGGTTGCGCCAAACACACGTTCGAGTGAATTATTCGGGAGTTGACTGACTCGATCAAGGCTTTGTTGTACATCGAGTAAATGTTCGAGTCGGGCCCGCCCCGGGCAGTCTAATCGGCGTCGACACGCCAGGGTGTTCACTTCCCCCAGGGGCCTAGATGTAGTGGCTACAGTCCTCTCCGTGCCCAGTACTAGTGGTCGCCCCCCATGATCGGCTTGCCCAGGGCGGGGGCGCATCGCATAGACTCAACAGGTCCGAACGTTCTGCCAGGGAGGGATCCCGAGGTGCACTGCCCCTTCTGCCGGCACTCCGACAGCCGTGTTGTCGACAGCCGGACCACCGAGGACGGCAGCTGCATCCGCCGCCGACGGCAGTGCCCGGACTGCGGCCGCCGCTTCACCACGGTGGAGACGGCCGCGCTGATGGTCATCAAGCGCAGCGGCGTCACCGAGCCGTTCTCCCGGCAGAAGGTCATCACCGGCGTCCGCAAGGCCTGCCAGGGCCGCCCGGTCACCGAGGACGCGCTGGCCCAGCTCGGCCAGCGGGTCGAGGAGTGCGTCCGCGCCAGCGGCAGCGCCGAGCTGACCACCCACGACGTGGGGCTGGCCATACTCGGCCCGCTCAAGGAGCTCGACGTGGTCGCGTTCCTGCGCTTCGCCAGCGTGTACCAGGCCTACGACGGACTGGAAGACTTCGAGGCCGCCATCGCGGAGCTCCGCGCCGAGCGGCCCCACGCCCCGGAGACGGACGGCACCTGCGTGTCCGTCTCCGCCGCCGCGCCCTAGGAGGCGCCGGGCCCGTCACGGGCCCTGTCCCGCACCACCACGGCCCCACGGGGCCCACGCGTGCCCGAAAACGGGGCACAGAACACTACAAACCGTGCGTAAGCGGGCGAGGTCTCCGCCTGCCCGCACACCGGAAGAACGAACCAGCAGTGCCCGGACTTTTCGGGGCACTTCGGGCGTTTGCCCAGGAGGAGGAAAAGTGACAGACACCACGAGCGGTTCCGCACGCGGGTCGAAGTCCGAGAAGGCCGCGGCCAAGGGTGCCAAGGCCCCGAAGGGCGGTCTGCGGATGGAGCGCATCTACACCACTCCTGGCGTGCACCCGTACGACGAGGTCCGCTGGGAGCGGCGCGACGTCGTCATGACCAACTGGCGTGACGGCTCGATCAACTTCGAGCAGCGCGGCGTGGAGTTCCCCGACTCCTGGTCGGTCAACGCGGTCAACATCGTGACGTCCAAGTACTTCCGCGGCGCCGTCGGCACCCCGCAGCGCGAGTGGAGCCTCAAGCAGATCATCGACCGCGTGGTGCTCACCTACCGCGCCGCCGGCGAGAAGCACGGCTACTTCGCCACCAAGGACGACGCCGAGATCTTCGAGCACGAGCTGACCCACGCCCTCCTCCACCAGGTGTTCAGCTTCAACTCGCCGGTCTGGTTCAACGTCGGCACCAAGCAGCCCCAGCAGGTCAGCGCCTGCTTCATCCTGTCCGTCGACGACTCCATGGAGTCGATCCTCGACTGGTACAAGGAAGAGGGCATGATCTTCAAGGGCGGCTCCGGCGCCGGCCTCAACCTCTCCCGGATCCGCTCCTCCAAGGAACTGCTCTCCTCCGGCGGCAACGCCTCCGGCCCGGTCTCCTTCATGCGCGGCGCCGACGCCTCGGCCGGCACCATCAAGTCCGGTGGCGCCACCCGCCGCGCGGCCAAGATGGTCGTGCTCGACGTGGACCACCCGGACGTCGAGGCCTTCATCGAGACCAAGGTGAAGGAGGAGGAGAAGATCCGCGCCCTGCGCGACGCGGGCTTCGACATGGACCTCGGCGGGGACGACATCACCTCCGTCCAGTACCAGAACGCCAACAACTCGGTCCGCGTCAACGACGAATTCATGACCGCCGTCGAGAACGGCACCGAATTCGGCCTGCGCGCCCGGATGACCGGCGAGGTCATCGAGACCGTCGACGCCAAGAAGCTGTTCCGCAAGATGGCCGAGGCCGCCTGGGCCTGCGCCGACCCCGGAATCCAGTACGACACCACCATCAACCACTGGCACACCTGCCCGGAGTCCGGCCGCATCAACGCGTCCAACCCCTGCTCCGAGTACATGCACCTGGACAACTCCAGCTGCAACCTCGCCTCGCTGAACCTGATGAAGTTCCTGCGCGACGACGACTCCTTTGACGCCGCGACCTTCGCCAAGGTGGTCGAGCTGGTCATCACCGCGATGGACATCTCCATCTGCTTCGCCGACTTCCCGACCGAGAAGATCGGCGAGACCACCCGCGCGTACCGCCAGCTCGGCATCGGCTACGCCAACCTCGGCGCCCTGCTGATGGCCACCGGCCACGCCTACGACAGCGAGGGCGGCCGCGCCCTGGCCGGCGCCATCACCTCGCTGATGACCGGCACCGCCTACCGCCGCGGTGCCGAACTCGCCGGTGTGGTGGGCCCGTACGACGGCTACGCCCGCAACGCGACCGCGCACCGCCAGGTCATGAAGCAGCACGCGGACGCCTCGCTGGACGCCGTCTCGCTGGACGACCTGGACGCCCCGGTCTGGCTGGCCGCGAACAAGACCTGGCAGGACGTGCTGCGCATCGGTGCGCAGAACGGTTTCCGCAACGCCCAGGCCTCGGTGCTCGCCCCGACCGGCACCATCGGCCTGATGATGGACTGCGACACCACCGGTGTCGAGCCCGACCTGGCCCTGGTCAAGTTCAAGAAGCTCGTCGGCGGCGGCTCGATGCAGATCGTCAACGGCACCGTCCCGCGCGCCCTCAAGCGCCTGGGCTACCAGGACGAGCAGATCGAGGCGGTCGTCGCCCACATCGCCGAGCACGGCAACGTGGTGGACGCCCCGGGTCTCAAGTCCGAGCACTACGAGGTGTTCGACTGCGCGATGGGCGAGCGCGTCATCTCGGCCATGGGCCACGTCCGGATGATGGCCGCGATCCAGCCCTGGATCTCCGGCGCCATCTCCAAGACGGTGAACATGCCCGAGTCCGCCACGGTCGAGGAGATCGAGGAGATCTACTTCGAGGCGTGGAAGATGGGCGTCAAGGCGCTCGCGATCTACCGCGACAACTGCAAGGTCGGCCAGCCGCTCTCGGCCAAGAAGAAGGACGCCGAGGAGAAGACCGAGCAGGCCCCGGCCGCTCCGGCCGCCGCGGTCGCCGCGGTCGAGAAGGTGGTCGAGTACCGCCCGGTCCGCAAGCGCCTGCCCAAGGGCCGTCCGGGCATCACCACCTCCTTCACGGTCGGTGGCGCCGAGGGCTACATGACCGCCAACTCCTACCCGGACGACGGTCTGGGCGAGGTCTTCCTGAAGATGTCCAAGCAGGGCTCGACCCTCGCGGGCATGATGGACGCCTTCTCCATCGCCGTCTCGGTCGGCCTCCAGTACGGCGTGCCGCTGGAGACCTACGTCGCGAAGTTCACCAACATGCGCTTCGAGCCGGCCGGTCTGACCGACGACCCGGACGTGCGGATGGCGCAGTCGATCGTCGACTACATCTTCCGCCGCCTGGCGCTCGACTTCCTGCCGTTCGAGACCCGCTCGGCGCTCGGCATCCACTCCGTCGAGGAGCGCCAGCGTCACCTGGAGACGGGCTCGTACGAGCCGCTGGAGGCCGAGGAACTCGACACCGAGTCGCTCGCCCAGTCCGCCCCCGTGGCCCCCGTCGTCGTCAAGCCGGCCGCGATCCCGGCCCCGGCCACCGAGGCGCCCAAGGCGGCCCCGAAGCAGGCCCACAACTCCACGGAGCTGATGGAGATCCAGCTCGGCCTCAACGCCGACGCCCCGCTCTGCTTCTCCTGCGGCACCAAGATGCGCCGCGCCGGCAGCTGCTACCTCTGCGAGGGCTGCGGCTCCACCAGCGGCTGCAGCTGACCGCGCCCGACCCCGGTGGTCGCCTCCTGAGGTGACCACCTGAAGCGGGGGGGGGGCCCTAACCGTCCGAGCC
>NZ_JBHUAF010000187.1:0-15774 GCF_042789895.1 Kitasatospora sp. NPDC056783 | reverse complement strand
GCCCGGCACCTCCCCAGGTGCCGGGCCCTTACGCGTTCCGTAGCTCAGGGCGGGCGCCAATCACATTGAAGCAAAATCGGGAAAAGGCCTGATCTCATCCTCACCGAATCCCCCGAGCGGAAGCCGGTTTTCCGCCTCCAGGCACCGGGGTAAGGCCGAGACGTTCGCGCCCCGACCGTTCCGTTCTCCTCATCCCGGGGCGCATCCTCGACGCTTTCCGATCGAAAGGGACCCCCTCATGCACAGGAGCCTTCGGAACGCCTTCGCCACCGTCCTCATGACAGGTGCGCTCACCGCCGCTGCCGCGCCCGCCGCCACGGCCGCCGAACAGGCGCAGTCGACGGCCGGGGTCCAGGCGGAGCTCCGCAACCCGAAGACCATCAAGGTCGCCGACTACAACCAGGCCCGCAACACCCTGATCAACGCCGGCAGCAAGACCGCCTCCAAGTCCCACCCGGCGCACGGCACCAAGGACGTCCCGGTCTCCCACGGCACCAGCCTGCTCGCCGAGGCCCGCGACGAGTTCCGGGCCGCCGACCGGAGCCTTCCGGCCGACAAGAAGAAGTCCGACATGTCGATCCCGCACTACAACGCCGTCCACAGCGCGGCCAAGACGATGGGCATCGACACCTGGTGATGCCCCGCCGTTGACGCGAAGGGCGCGCCCCTCCCCCGGCTCACGGCGGAGGGGCGTCCCCGTTCCGGGGCAGGGGCAAGTCCCGGGGCTCGCCCAGGCTCCCGTCCGGGAGGACGTCGAAGGCGGTGAGCTTCGTCTCCCGGGTGATCGTGATCAGGTCCGGCCCGGCCCAGTCGACGCGGATGAAGTCCCCCTCCTCCGTGTCCCAGGTACCCATGCTCCAGTGGCGGGCGGACCAGCCGGTACCGGACACCAGCTCCACCCGGTAGATCGGGTCGATCGAGAAGGCGATGTTGGTGACGGTCAGCACCCGGTCCGGGTGACCCGGGCCGGGCCGCCGCTCGGCCTGGCCCTCGCCGCCGAAGATGTACGCCAACGCGCCGACCATCGCCCCGACGGCGATGAGCGGCGACACTACGGCCGCGCAGCCGATCTGCGCCCACCGGGTGCGGAACTCGAACTGGGCCACCGCCGAGGCCACGGCCAGCGCGATCGACGTCCCGAGCAGCAGCACCGGGTGGTTCAGCAGCCGTTCCACCTCGACCAGCCCGCCCTGGCGGGACGAGAGGTAGCCCGGGAGGTACACCAGGAAGGCCGCCAGTGCCGCGCCCCGGAGCCACCACACGACCTTCTGGCGGCGCGTCACTGCCATTTGCTCCCCCCGGAGTTGCCTTTTGCCGGGACTTTACTACGGAGCTGCCGGGCAGCCGGACGACGGTCTCCCCGCTGTCCGAACCGCCCGGCACACCACCGGCCGCACCCCCGTCGCCGCCGGTGGGGGCTCTCCCGTCACCGCCGGTAGAAGACGCTCCGCGACCAGAAGTAGCCGATCAGCGTCAGCGCCGTGCACCAGGCCAGGGCGCTCCAGGCGCTGGTGCCGATCCCGGTGCCCATCAGCAGCCCGCGCAGGGTCTCGATCATGGGAGTGAAGGGCTGGTACTCGGCGAACCAGCGCATGGCCGCCGGCATCGAGTCGGTGGGCACGATGGCACTACCGATGAAGGGCAGGAACTGCAGGGGCATCGGCATGTTGCTGGCGCTCTCGACCGTCTTCGCCACCAGGCCGATGCCTGCGGATATCCAGGTCAGGGCGATGGTGAGGAAGAGCAGCAGGCCCATGGCGGCCAGCCACTCCACCGGCCCGGCGTTCGGCCGGAAGCCCATCGCGAGGGCCGCGCCGATCACCAGCACCAGGCCGATCATCGTCTGGATGACGCTGCCCACCACATGCCCCGCCAGGAAGGCGGAGCGCGATATCGCCATCGTGCGGAAGCGGTTGACGATCCCCTCGGTCATGTCGGTGCAGATGCCGATCGCGGTGACCAGCGACCCGGAGGTCGCCGCCATCAGCACGATGCCCGGCGTGACGTAGTCGATGTAGTGGCCGCCGCCGATGCCGGCTCCCAGCGTGCTGCCGTAGGCGTAGTTGAACAGCAGCAGCATCATGACCGGCATCACCACGACCGCGAAGGTCAGCGACGGGTACCGCAGCGCGTGCTTGAGGTTGCGGCGCAGCATGGTCAGTGAGTCGCTCAGTGCGTGGCCGGTCGTGCCCGTGGCGATGCTCATCGCGCGCCCTCCCCGGTCAGCTGGAGGAACACGTCGTCCAGATCGGCCGTCTCGACGACCAACGACTCGGCCGGGACGGACGCGTTGTCGAGCGCGTCCAGGACGGCCTTCACGGTGAGGACGGAGTTGTCCCCCGGAATGTCCAGCCGCAGTGCCTCGGTGTCGGCCTTGGCGTGCTCGAACAGGGCCGCGGCGGTGGCCAGTCGGGCGGTGTCCGCGAACCGCAGGCGGATCCACCCGCCGGGAACGATCCGTTTCAGTTCCTCGGCGGTGCCCTCGGCGACGATCCGGCCCCCGTCCAGGACGGCTATCCGGTCGGCGAGTTGGTCGGCCTCCTCCAGGTACTGGGTGGTGAGGAAGATCGTCACCCCCTGATCGGCGACCAGGCTCCGGATGATCTCCCACATGGTGCGCCGGCTGCGCGGGTCCAGCCCGGTGGTCGGCTCGTCCAGGAAGATCACCTCCGGGTCCCCGACCAGTGTCATCGCGAGGTCGAGCTTGCGCCGCATCCCGCCGGAGAAGGTGGCGACGGCCTGACGGGAGGCCTCGGTGAGGTCGAACCGCCGCATCAGCTCCTCTGCCCGCCTCCGCCCCTCCCGACGGCGGAGGTGGTTGAGGTCGGCCATCAGCAGCAGGTTCTCCTCGGCGGTCAGCAGGTTGTCCACGGCCGAGAACTGGCCCGTCACCCCGATCGCCTTCCGCACCCCGGCGGCCGAGCGTTCGACGTCGTGACCGGCCACGCGGGCCGTCCCACCGTCGGCGGGGATCAGGGTGGAGAGGATCTGCACGGTGGTGGTCTTGCCGGCGCCGTTGGGCCCGAGCAGGGCGAACACGCTGCCCGCCGGAATCTCCAGGTCGACGCCCTTCAGGACCGCCTTGTCGGCGTAGGACTTGGTGAGCCCCGTGGCCGAGATCGCCGAGATCACCGAGATCACCGGGGCCGCCGGGACCGCCGGGACCGCCGGGACCGCCGCCATCAGGCCCTCCGGACGATGACGTTGCCGACCTGGGTGTGGCCGTGGACCTCGACCGTCTCGACGGCGTCGCCCGGGCCCTGGGTGGGACCGAGGTCGTTGCGGACGCCGCCGACCTTGCTGTGCACGTCGAGCCAGGCCGCGGTGCCCTCGGCGATGCCGACCTCGACGTCCCCCACGTTGGTCTGGAGGGTGACCTTGCCGCGGGCCACCCGGCCGACCCGGATGTGACCGTGCGCCGTCTTGGCGTCCACGTCCCCCTCGGCGGAACCGACGTGGATCCGGCCGTTGGAGGAGTTGGCGCGCAGCGCGCCGCGCACCTCCTCGACCTCGGTGTCGCCGTTGCTGTTCTTGACCGTCAGCCGGCCGCCGACGGAGCCGATCTCGATCCGGCCGACGCCCGTCACCTCGGCGTCCCAGGCCGTGCCCCCGAGCCGGACGTCTCCGAAGCCGCTGTCCAGCCGGGCGCTGTCGGCGTGCTCGACCTGGATGCGGCCGAGCGAGGTCTTCAGCCGGCAGGCGCCGAGCGGGCCCTCGGTGACGAACTCGGCCATCGGGGACTCACTGTGGACCTCGGAGCCGACCGGCAGCTCGACCAGGACCTCGATCGAGCCCTTCTTGCTGGTGAAGACCGAGCGCTGCTTGGGGGCCTTGATGCCGAGCCGCCCGGCGGAGAAGTCGACCTGGGTCTGCTCGGCGGCCCTGACGTCCGCCTCCTTGGCCGGGTTGGCGGGCCGGACCTCGACCACGGCGTCGGTGCGCTTGCTCGCCTTGATCCAGACCGAGCCGATGTCGAATTCGAGGATGGCGGAGATCGGTCCGTCGGTCTCGTACGTAGGCATGGCTGTCCCGTCCTCTTGACTCGTGTGGGTGTTCCCGCTGGTCGGAGCGGGGGTGACGTCGAAGGTGCAGAAGGTGGTGCGGGCGGTGCTACGCGTGCGGGCGTCGAGCGCCCTGGCTAGTGGACCCAGCCGGTGAAGCTCTGGCCGCCGAGGGTGCGCGGGACCCGGGTGCCCGGATCGGCGGCCGGGCGGCGGGCCGGTTCGGCGCCCTCCAGCGCGCCGGCCACGGCCCGGACCAGCCAAGCGTTGAGCGAGAGGCCGGCCTCGCCGGCGGCCTCCTCGGCCCGGGCCTTGAGCTGGGCGGGCAGGCGCAGGTTGATCCGGGCCGTCTCGTCCGACTCCGATGCCGCCGAGAACGCCAGCCCGGACACCGATGGCACCACGGGTGGCACCACTGGGGCCGGCTGTGGCGCCACCGGCGGCAGATCGCCGTGGAAGGCGCCCGAGCCGGGCGGCGCCGTGACCACGAACTCCGGATCGACGCCGCGCAGCCGGACGTCCACCGAGCCGGGGGCGAGGTCGCGGGTGACCTCACCCATGGCGGCCGAGAGCGCGTTGAGCAGGGTGAGCCGCACGGCCGACTCCAGCGGGAGCGTCAGCCGTTCGGCCAGCGCGCGGGCTTCGTCGCCCCCGGTGGCGGCGGCCACCGCGAGCTCGTTCCGGAGGTTTTCGACGTACGGCGTGAGGTCCATGCCCGAAAGCATGGCACAGTCATGGTGCCACGTCGAGCCATTTGTGGCACCACTTTGGCACCACCACTCGGGCGGAGTGGGCCCTGACAACGGAACCGCCCCGCCGACCGAGGTCGACGGGGCGGTTCACCAGGGGAAACGCGGTGATGAGCGGGGCTCCGGGGGCTACGCCCGCCGCCAGCCCGCCAGGTAGGCGTCGATCTCCCCGGCCAGTCGGCTCTTGCCCGCCCCGTCCAGGAAGGAGGCCTCGACGGCGTTGCGGGCCAGCCCCGCCACCCCCGCCTCGTCCAGGCCCAGCAGTCGCGCCGCCACCACGTACTCGGTGTTGAGGTCGGTGCCGAACATCGGCGGGTCGTCGCTGTTGACCGTCACCAGCAGCCCGGCGTCCACCATTCGCTTGATCGGGTGGTCCTCGATCCGCTCCACGGCCCGGGTCGCGATGTTGGAGGTCGGGCAGACCTCCAGCGGGATGCGGTGCTCGCCCAGGTAATCGAGCAGCGCCGGGTCCTTCACCGCCTGGGTGCCGTGCCCGATGCGCTCGGCACCGAGCTCCCGGATCGCGTCCCAGACCGTCTCCGGGCCGGTGGTCTCGCCCGCGTGCGGGACACTGCGCAGGCCGGCCGCCCGGGCCCGGTCGAAGTACGGCTTGAACTGCGGGCGCGGCACACCGATCTCCGGACCGCCCAGGCCGAAGCTGACCAGGCCCTCGGGGGCCAGCTCGGTGGCCAGCCGGGCGGTCACCTCGGCCGACTCCAGCCCGGCCTCGCCGGGGATGTCGAAGCACCAGCGCAGCACCACGCCGAGCTCCTTCTCGGCGCGCAGCCGGGCGTCCTCGATCGCCTCCATGAAGGCGACCTCGGGGATGCCCCGCTTGACCGAGGAGTACGGGGTGATGGTCAGCTCGGCGTACCGGATGTTCTGCCGGGCCATGTCCTCGGCCACGCCGTAGGTGAGCGCGCGGACGTCCTCCGCGTCCCGGACCAGGTCCACGACGCTCAGGTAGACGTCGATGAAGTGCGCGAAGTCGGTGAAGGTGAAGTACTCGGCGAGCGCCTCCGGGTCGGTCGGCACCTTGGAGTTGCCGGCGTGCCGGGCGGCCAGCTCGGCGACGACGCGCGGCGAGGCCGAGCCGACGTGGTGGACGTGCAGCTCCGCCTTGGGCATCCCGGCGATGAACGCCTCGATGCTCCGCTCGGCGGGCTCGATCCGACTGACGCTGGGGCCGATCCGACTTCCGTCCGGCTGGACCACGGTGGTTCCCTTCTTCCTTCTCCGTGCTTCTACGCGCGTATCGCGGAGTTCGGCCCAGGATAGGCCCAAGCCGGACCCGACGTACCCGGATCAGCCGCCGTACCGGGATCGACCCCCGTACCGGGATCAGCCCCCGTACCGGCGTCATCCCCCGAGCGCGACCGCCACCGTGTGGATCAGCAGCCCGGCCAGGGCGCCGACCACGGTGCCGTTGATGCGGATGAACTGGAGGTCGCGGCCGACGTTGGCCTCGATCTTGCGGGAGGCCTCGTCGGCGTCCCAGCCCGCCACCGTCTCGGAGATCAGCGAGGTGATCTCGGTGCGGTAGGTGTCCACCAGGTACTGGGCGGCGTCCTGGAGCCAGCCGTCCGCCTTGGCCTGGAGCTTGGGGTCGGTGGCCAGGCGCTCGCCGAAGCGGCGCACGCCGTCGCGGATGCGCCGGCGCAGCTCGCTGTCCTCGTCCTCGGCCGCCCCCATCACCAGGGTGCGCACGGCCGCCCAGGTGGAGTTGATCAGGTCCTGCACCTCGGGGCGGGCCAGCAGTTCGCCCTTGGCGCGCTCGACGCGGGCGATGGTCTCCGGGTCGGTCTGCAGCTCGGTCGCGAAGTCGGCGAGGAAGTTGTCGATCGCGCCGCGGGCCGGGTGGTCCTGGTCGTCCCGGATCTCGGTGACGAAGCGCATCAGCTCCTTGTAGACCCGCTCGCCGACCTGCTGGTCGAGGAACCGGGGCGTCCAGCCCGGGGTCTTCTGGGTGACCTTGCGCACGACCTCCTCGTGGTTGGCGGTCAGCCAGCCGTGCGCGCGGACCGCGACCAGGTCCACCACCCCGTGGTGCCCGCCGTCCGCGACCACCTTGCCGAGCATCCGGCCCATCGGCTCGGCCACCGAGGTGGCGGCGGCCCGCCTGGTCACCGCCTCGGCGACGACCGCCCGCACGTCGTCGTCGCGCAGCACCGCGAGCAGGCCGCGCAGCGCCGCCGAGGCCTCCTTGGTGACCCGCTCGGCGCTGCCCGGCGCGGCCAGCCACTCCCCCAGCCGGCGGCCGATGCCGAGCGCCGCGAGGCGGCCGCGCACCACGTGCCCGGAGAGGAAGTTCTCGCCGACGAAGTCGCCGAGCGAGCGGCCGAAGGCGTCCTTCTTGGTCGGGATGATCGCGGTGTGCGGGATCGGCAGGCCGAAGGGGCGGCGGAACAGCGCGGTCACCGCGAACCAGTCGGCCAGCGCGCCGACCATGCCCGCCTCGGCGGCGGCCGCGACGTACCCCGCCCAGGGGCCGGCACCGGCCGCCTTGGCCCAGGTGGAGAGGGCGAAGACCAGGGTCGCGAAGGCCAGCAGGCCGGTCGCGATGGTCTTCATCCGGCGGACGCCGCGGCTCTTCCGCTCGTCGGCCGCGGTGAACCGGACCCCGGGGCCGGTTCCGCTGAAGGCTTCGTCACTCACCCCGCCAGTCTGCCCGCTGACCGGCGCGAACGGAGGCGCGGCCCACGATCACGCGCCCCCGGGGGGCTCCACACGACGGGCGGGCGGCGGCCAGGCGGCGGACGGGCCCGGTTTCACGCCGTGCCCGGCCCGCTCACACCCCGCCCGCGCGCCCGCCCCTCACGCCCCTCACGCCCCGGCCGGCAGCATCCGCCCTCACACCCCGGCCGGCGGCATCCACCCCCTCACGCCCCGCCCAGCACCATCCGCCGTTCCTCCGCGCCCGCCCAGCGCTCCGGGTCCGTACACCGCCGCCCGTCCAGCAGCACCCGCACCCCCGGCAGGTCCGCCGGCGTCAGATCCCGGTACTCCGGGTGGTCGGCCTGGAGCACCGCCGCCACCACCGGCTCCCCGCCGTACGGCGGCAGCCCGAGCGCCGCCAGTTCCTCCGCCTCGTACAACGGGTCGCTGACGTACGGCCGCGCGCCCGCCGACCGCACCGCCTCGACCAGCGGGAACACCCCGGAGTGGGCCGTCTCCTTGACCCCGCCGCGGTACGCCGCGCCGAGCACCAGCACGCCCTGCCCGGCGATCCCCCCAGGCACCGCCCCCGCCAGCACGCCCACCGCGTACCCGGGCACCGCCAGGTTCGCCTCGCGCGCCGCCCGGACCACCGTCGCGCCCGGGTCGTTCCACAGGTAGAGCCGCGGGTACACCGGGAGACAGGGCCCGCCGACCGCGATGCCCGGCCGGTGCAGGTGGCTGTGCGGCTGCGAGTTGCAGGCCGCGGCGACCTCCGCGAAGTCCACCCCGACCTCGTCCGCGTACCGGGCGAACTGGTTGGCCAGCGCGATGTTGACGTCCCGGTACGTGGTCTCGGCGAGCTTGCTGAACTCGGCCGCCTCCAGCGAGGCCAGCTCCCAGACGCCGTTGGGGCGGGGCAGGTCCGGGCGGGGGTCGAAGTCCAGCACCTCCCGGTAGAACTCGGCGCCGCCGCGGGTGGAAGCACGGTCGAGGCCGCCGACCAGCTTGGGGTGGCGCCGCAGGTCGGCGAGGACCCGTCCGGCGCTCACCCGCTCCGGGCTGAACACCAGCGCGAAGTCGGCCCCGGCGGCGAGCCCCGACCCGGCCGCCAGCCGGGGCGCCCAGCGCTCCCGGGTGGTGCCGACCGGCAGGGTGGTCTCGTAGCTGACCAGGGTGCCCCGGCGCAGCCCGGCCGCGACGGCGTCGGTGGCCGCGTCGAGCAGGGCGAAGTCCGGACTGCCGTCGGCGGCGGTGACCAGCGGGACGGCCAGCACGACGGCCTCGGCGCGGGCCACCGCGGCCGTGGTGTCGGTGGTGGCCCGCAGCAGGCCCTCGGTGACGACCCGCTTGAGCGCCTCGTCCAGGCCCTCCTCCCGGGGGAACGGCGGCACGCCCCGGTTGACGCCGTCCACCACGCCGGGCGCGGTGTCCGCGCCGGTCACCCGGTGGCCCCCCAGGGCGATCCGCACCGCCAGCGGCAGGCCCACCCTGCCCAGTCCGACCACGCAGACGTCCAGGCTCATCCCCGTCCTCCGGTTCCGGTCTCGGTGAGTGACGATTGATCAACTCGTGGTGAAGCGTCGAGGTAACGATCACCACTCGCACCGGCTAAGGGGACCGGAACGCACTCCCGGCCATCGCATGGGCGTGCGACAGCCGGAAGCGCGATGGCCGGGAACACGACGGCCGGAAGCGCGACTCGCGGAGGCGGCCCCGGAGGTCAGCCGATCGCGACCTCCGCGTACATCCGGGCGATCACGTCCTCGATGGCCGGCTCGCGCACCGAGAGGTCCACCAGCGGGTAGCGGGCGGCGACGGCGGCGACGATCGGCGCGGCGCTGTCCTGCGCCGGGAAGGCCAGCCACTGGCGCGGCCCCTCGACCCTGGTGACCCGGGCCCCGGGCACCTCGACCGGGTGGGCGAGTTCCTCCGCGAGGTCCACCACCAGCGTCCGCTCGCTGCGGCCGGTGGCGTGCAGGCCGTCCAGCCCGCCGTCGTACACCAGGCGGCCGTGGTCGATCACCATCACCCGGCCGCAGAGCTGTTCGATGTCGGTCAGGTCGTGGGTGGTGAGCAGCACGGTGGTGCCGCGGTCCCGGTTGACCTCGCGCAGGAACTCGCGCACCCTGCCCTTGCTGACCACGTCCAGGCCGATGGTCGGCTCGTCCAGGTAGAGCACCTGGGGGTCGTGCAGCAGCGCCGCCGCGAGGTCGCCGCGCATCCGCTGGCCAAGTGAGAGCTGGCGCACCGGGGTGTCCAGCAGGGCGCCCAGGTCGAGCAGTTCGACGCAGCGGCCGAGGTTCTCGCGGTACCGGGCGTCGGGGATGCGGTAGATCCGGCGGGCGAGTTCGAAGGAGTCGCGCAGCGGCAGGTCCCACCAGAGGGTGGTGCGCTGCCCGAAGACGACGCCGATCCGGCGGGCCAGCGCGACGCGTTCGCGAGCCGGGTCGACGCCGGCCACCCGCAGCCGTCCGGAGCTGGGGACGAGGATGCCGGTGAGCATCTTGATGGTGGTGGACTTGCCGGCGCCGTTGGGCCCGATGTAGCCGACGCACTCGCCGGCCTCGACGGTGAAGCCGAGCCCGTCCACCGCGCGGACCTCGCGTTTGACCCGGCTGAACCGGCCGGTGCGGGCCCGTACGGTGAAGGTGCGGTGGACGTCCTGGAGTTCGATCAGTGCCATGGGTGCTCCTTCTGGAGTGGGGAGGGATCGGTGGGGAGGGCTCAGCTGCCGGTGCCGCGGTAGGCGCGCAGCCCGGCGCGCCAGGCGAGGCCGGCGGCGAGGACGCAGACCGCGGCGGCGACCGGAGAGGCGAACTGGAAGGCGGCGGGCAGGCCGAGCGGGTCGGGCCGGTCGAGGATGCGCAGCGTGGGCAGCCAGTTGACGAAGGCCAGCGGGACGCCGAAGACCGCCCCGGCGACCAGTTCCTTGGCGAAGATGGTCGGCGGGTAGTGCAGCAGGGTCGCGCCGCCGTAGGTGAAGGAGTTCTGGAGTTCCTTGGACTCGCCCCACCAGAACTGGACGGTGGCGCCGCCGACGAAGATCGCGCAGAAGATGACGGTGCCGCAGACCAGCAGCACGGGCACCAGCAGCACCCGGTCCCAGGTCCAGTGCACGTCCAGCGCGGCCAGCGACCAGACCAGCACCACCACGGCCTGGAGCGGGCGGCCGATCCGGCGCAGCGAGAAGCGTTCGGCGCACAGCTGGGCGAGCGCGGGCGCGGGCCGGATCAGCATGCTGTCCAGCGATCCGCTGACGATCCGCTCGCCGAGGGCGTCCACCGAGCCGACCGCCATGTTGGCGACGCCGAGCGAGAAGGTGGCGGTGGCGTACAGGAAGGCGATCTCCGGCAGGCTCCAGCCGCCGAGCCGGTCGGTGTGCCGGAACATGATCACCAGCACCACGAAGTCGAGCGAGTGGATGACCAGGCTGGCGGCCAGGTTCAGTGCGAAGGAGGCCCGGTAGGCCATCATCGAGCGCATCCACATCCGGGCGCAGAGCCACCAGGAGCGCAGCGCCCAGGCGGCGCGGGGCACCGGGGCGTCCCGGAGGAAGGGCTCCCCGGCGAAGTCGGCGCCCGGGGAGGGCGGGCGCGTGAGCTGCTCAGCCACCCTGGACCACCACCTTGCGGGTCGCCAGCCACTGGGCGCCCCGGCCGGCGGCGAGCAGCACGGCGGCCCAGCCGAGCTGGAACCCGAGCGTGCCGAGCGCCGCGCCGGCGCCGCGGCGTTCCAGGAAGACGTCGGTGGGGACCTGCACCAGGGCCGACCAGGGCAGCACCCGGCCGAGGTCGCCGAGCCAGCCGGGGAACAGCCCGATCGGCAGCAGCATCCCGGAGAAGAACATCGACACCACCAGCATCACCGAGCGCACCCCCTCCGAGTCGTGCAGCCAGAACCCGGTGATCGAGACCAGGAAGCGAAGCCCGAAGCTGACCACCACCGCGAGCAGGACCGAGCACAGGAACAGCACCCAGGTCAGCGGGTGTTCGGGCAGCCGGATGCGGAACACCAGCGCGCCGACCAGCATCGGCACGGTGCCGCGGACCAGCGCCTGGAAGGCGGCCCGGCCGAGGTCGGAGGCCAGCCACCAGCACTGGAAGTCGACCGGGCGGTAGAGGTCGACGGCGATGTCCCCGCTGCGGAAGCGGGCCTGGAGGTCGTCCTGGAAGCCGCCGCCCCACACCGCGACGGTGACCAGCAGGCTCTGGCTGACCCAGATGTACGTGACGGCCTGGCTCTGGTCGTAGCCGCCGAGGTTGGGGCGGGCCTGCCAGAGGGCGAGGAAGGAGGAGGCCAGGATGATGCCGAAGACGGTGTTGGTGAAGGTGCCGGCCACGGTGGCGGCCCGGTAGGTGGAGTAGCGGCGGAAGGTGCCGCGAGCGACGGCGGCGTAGAGCATATTGTCTCCTTGTCGACAAATATGGGCAGAGAAGAGCGCCCGACGACATCCGCGCACACCCCAGCGGCTCCGACCGTCCGGACCCGGGGGTACCGAGCGGGCGAGCGGAGCTGCGAAAGTGGGTGCGCTATGTGGTTTGCACCTTTCACCGTACCGCCGGCCCCCACCACCCGCACCCGGTTTTTCCCACCTGACCGAACGTCAAATAGCAGATAATCTCGCCATGACCTTGAGCACCCGCCGCCAGGCCAAACGGGCCGCCCGCCGCGCGGCCCGCCGCGCCCTCCCGTTCCGGCGCCGGCTCCTGCCCACCTGGCGGGTCACCCTCGGCACCCTCGCCACCCTGCTGCTGCTCGCCGCCGGCGGCTTCGCCGTGCTCTACGTCATCGTCCCGGTGCCCGACCCCAACGCCCACGCCGTCGCCCAGAACAACATCTACCTCTACGCCGACGGCACCACCGAGATCGCCCGCACCGGCGCCGTCAACCGCACCGACGTCACCATCGGCCAGATCCCGCTCCAGACCCAACAGGCCGTCGTCTCCGCCGAGGACCGCACCTTCTACCAGAACCGCGGCATCGACCTGAAGGGCCTGACCCGGGCCGGCTGGAACACCCTGACCGGCAAGGGCAAACAGGGCGGCTCCACCATCACCCAGCAGTACGTCAAGAACTACTACCTCACCCAGGACCGCACCCTCGAACGCAAGGGCCGCGAACTGCTCATCACCCTCAAGGTCGACCAACAGCTCGACAAGAGCGAGATCCTCGCCGGATACCTCAACAGCAGCTACTACGGCCGCGGCGCCTACGGCATCCAGAGCGCCGCCCACGCCTACTACGGCGTCGACTCCTCCCAGCTCACCCTCGGCCAGGGCGCCTACCTCGCCTCACTGCTCCAGGCCCCCAGCCTCTACGACGTCAGGACCGCCACCCCCGCCAACCGCGAGAAGGCGATCGCCCGCTGGCACTACGCCCTCGACGGCATGGTCCAACTCGGCTTCCTCACCCCCGCCGACCGCACCGCCACCACCTTCCCCGAACCGATCGACCCCAAGCCCGCCACCGGCCTGGCCGGCCAGGCCGGCTACCTGGTCGGCGTCGCCGACGACTACCTCATCTCCTCCGGCACCCTCGACGCCGCCACCCTCAAGTCCGGCGGCTGGCGCATCACCACCACCTTCGACAAACCCCGCCAGGACGCCTTCGCCCGAGCCGTCCAGGAACAGCTCACCGGCGAACTCGACCCCCAGTCCCGCCCCACCACCGACACCGACGTCCGGGTCGCCGGCGCCTCCGTCGAACCCGCCACCGGCCGGGTCGTCGCCGTCTACGGCGGCCCCGACTACGTCAAGCAGCCCTTCAACGACGCGCTGCGCCAGGACAACCAGATCGGCTCCACCTTCAAACCGATCGACCTCGCCGCCGGCCTGATCGCCCAGCACACCGTCGACGGCCGCCCGATCACCACCGAATCCCGCTACGACGGAACCAGCGAACGCCCCGTCACCGGCGGCCCCACCCCCTACGCCCCACCCAACGAGGACGACACCGACTACGGCACCATCACCCTGCGCCAGGCCATGGTGAAGTCCGTCAACTCCGTCTACGCCCAGGAAGGCGTGGACGCCGGACTCGCCCGCGTCCGCGAGACCGCCGTCAAACTCGGCATCCCCGACAGCGTCCGCGGCATGGACCCGGCCAACACCTCGATGACCCTCGGCACCGCCACCCCCAGCGCACTCGACCTGGCCGGCGCCTACGCCACCCTCGCCGCCCACGGCCAGGCGCACACCCCCTGGTCCGTCCTCACGCTCGAACGCGTCAACCCCGGCGGCTCCGTCGACATCCCCAAAATGCCTGAACACAAGGCCACCGAAGCACTCGACCGGCAGATCGCCGACTCCGTCACCGACGTGCTGCGCGACGTCATCAGCCCGCGCGGCACCGGCTCCGCCGCCCTCGACCTGAACCGCCCCGCCGCCGGCAAGACCGGCACCACCGACTCCAACCTCTCCGCCTGGTTCGCCGGCTACACCCCCGAACTCGCCACCACCGTCGGCCTGTTCCGGGAGAACCCGAAGACCCACGCCAAGGAGCCGCTGGCCGGCACCGCCGGATTCACCCGGATCAACGGCGGCGCCTTCCCCACCCGGATCTGGACCGCCTACATGACAGCCGCCCTCGACGGCGCCCCCACCCAGGACTTCGACCTCCAGACCGGACCCGCCGTCCCCACCGGCCCGATCTTCCCCACCGCACCCATGACCACCAGCCCCAGCGCCACCACCACCCCGAGCACCGGCCCCGCCACCGCCGGCCCCGCCCCCACCCAGGCCCCCAGCGCCCCCGCCACCCCCGAAGCACCCGCCACCGGCGCGGCCGGCCCCAGCCCGCAGCCCCCCAAGCCCACCGACCCGGAACAGCCCAGCCCCACCCCGAAGCCCACGCCCCGACCCACCCGGCCCACCGGCGGCGGACCCACCCCCACCGGCGGACCCGCCACCCAGCAGGGCACACCACCCGCCCTCAGTCCCTGAGCCCCTCAGCCCCTCCCTCAGCCCCTCAGCCCACCGCGGCTCCCGAGCCCCCTCAGCCCCCTCAGCCCCTGAGCTCCCGCTCCAGCGGCGTCCGGAACCTGGGCGTCACCCGCACCTCCCCCAACCAGCCCGCCAACCGCTCCGCCTCCACCGCGACGGCCCCCGCCGCCCGCGCCCCGACGTCCCGGAACAGCCGCCACACCACCTCGCCGTCGGCACGCTGCGCCCAGCCGCCCACCACCTCGCCGCACCACCACACCGTCGGCCCGGCGTTGCCCGCCCGGTCGAACAGCACCGGCACGTCCCGCGGCCGCAGGTACCAGTCCCGCCCGCGCCAGCCCATCACCGCCGGATCCAGCGCCGGCAGCAGCGCCGCCCACGGCTCCGGCTCCGCCACCGGCCCCTCGTCCCCCGGCAGCACCAGCGCGGCCGTCCCGTCGGCCAGCGCCACGTCCAGCGCACCGAGGTCCGCCAGCGCCCGGCGGACGTCCCCCAGCGTCCAGCCCGTCCACCACTTCACGTCCTCGACCGTCCCCGGCCCGTACGCCGCCAGCCAGCGCCGCACCACCTCGGCCTTGGCCTCCCGCACCGGCACCTCCGGCCACTGCGGCACCAGCGCCCACGGGTAGCTGCTGCTCAGCCAGGAACCGCGCGGACGGCAGCGGCGCACGTGCCCGTCCGAGGCCAGCAGCCGCAGCAGCCGGCTGCCCACGCTCTGCGCCGCCGCGTACGGCTTGCCCGCCGACATCAGCATCGTCTCGCGCAACTGCGGCACGTCCTCGGCGAGTTCCTTGGTCGTCGCCTCGCCCCGCACGGCCAGCGCGGCCAGCACCTCGCGCTCCGCCCCCGCCAACCGGGCCTCGTCCCAGCCCTCGGCGAAGTCCCGCAGGTGCTTCAGCAGCGTCGCCCGCTCCTTGGCCGCGATCGCCCGAGCCGCCGCCGAACTCACGTACGGGGCGAGGCCCTCCGTCACCGCGAAGATCGTCCGACGCATCGACAGCAGCTTCACCAGCGAGACGTCCTCGTACAGCGCCCGGTCCACCGCCGCCGCCGACGGCTCCGCCAGCCGCGCGCAGGCCGACAGGTACACCGTCGCCGCGTCCGTCGCGTGCAGCCCGACCACCGCGTCGGCCACGTCCTCCACCCGCGCCGCCCGCACCGACGGCGCCAACAACTGCCGCCGGCCCAGCCTGGCCCGACGCTCCCCGTCCCCGATCACCGGCACACTCATGCCGGGACCCTAGCGCCCGCCACCGACAATCCCCGGGCGGCCCGGGCCCGGACCCGGGCCCGAAAACAGCGGTGCCCCCCCCCCGGGGGGGGGGGCCCCGGGGGGGGGAGGCGGCGGCGTAGTACCGCCCGCAAACGTCCACACCCCAGCCACGCGGGCCGAGTGACCACCGCACAGCCGACAACCCCGCGCCC
>NZ_JBHUAF010000186.1:0-15918 GCF_042789895.1 Kitasatospora sp. NPDC056783 | reverse complement strand
GGACCCGCCGCCGTCAGCCGGCCAGCGGCGGGCGGTAGCCGGTGTCCGGGCCCTGCGGGCCGCGCGGACCGGCCTCCGGGTCCACCACCTCGCCCTGGATCACCTTGCCGTCCGGGCGGTGGATGCGCAGCTGCTCCTGGAGCCGCATCGCGTCCGCCAGCGGGTCGGTGCCGGCGGCGGAGGCGCGGCGCAGCACCTGGTCCGCCGCCCGACGCCCGGCCAGCCGCCACAGCGCCCGGGTGGGCGGGAAGAGCAGCGTCAGGGCGAGCACGTCCGACAGGAAGCCGGGCACGATCAGCAGCAGGCCGGCCAGCACGGTCATGCTGGTGCCGGTCTGCGGCTGCTGGGACTGCGGGTTCTTGCTCTGCTCGATCGCCGCCGACAGCGCCTTCAGTCCGGCCCGCTTGATCAGCGAGCCGCCGATCAGGGCGCCCGCGACGAGCAGCAGCACGACGGTGAGGCCGCCCAGCCACGAGCCGACCTGGACCAGCAGCCAGATCTCCAGCACCAGCCAGGCGGTGATCAGCAGCGGCAGCGCCCGGCGCAGCCTGCTACGCGGGGCCGGACGGGTGGGGGTAGCTTGCTGGGTCACGGTACGAATCCACTCCAAGCGGTGCTCTGCGCGCCGCACGGGAGGTCCGGGCCGGCTACGGCACCACCTGGTCCAACGATTCCCGTTCGGCCGGTGTTCCGTTCGAGGCCCTCTTCCGGCGGCCGATCAGGACGGCCGCGGCGCAGGCCAGCAGGCCTCCGACGGCCAGCGTCCACTCCGGGACGGCGCCGACCCGGTCGGCCACCGTGGTGCCGTCGCGCAGCGGGACGGTGGCCGACAGCTCGGCCGCGGTCAGTTCCTCGGTGCGCTGCTGGACGCCGCCGTCCGGGGAGATCACCGCGCTGATGCCGCTGGTGGCGGCGATCAGCACCGCCCGGCCGTGCTCGACGGCCCGCAGCCGGCTCATCGCGAGCTGCTGCTCGGGCTGGCCGGTCCTGGCGTAGGTCGCGTTGTTGGTCTGGACGACCAGGACCCGGGCGCCGCTGTCCACGGTGTCGCGGACGATCTCGTCGTACGCCACCTCGAAGCAGATCACGTCGCCGATCCGGGCCGGGCCGAGCTGCATCACGCCGTTGTGGTCGCCGGGGTAGAAGTCCCGGGCGACCCGCTGGAGGCGGGTGACCACCTTCATCAGCTGGGCGCGGAAGGGCACGTACTCGCCGAACGGGACGGGGTGCTGCTTGGTGTAGGAGGCGCCGGGGCCGGTGACCGGGTCCCAGACGATGCCCTCGTTCTGGACGTGCTGGGCGTCCGGGCCGTCCACCAGGGTGCCGACCAGGGTCGGCACGCCGACCGCCTTCACGGCCTCGTCGATCCGCTGACGGGCCGGCGGATCGCTGAACGGGTCGAGGTCGGAGGAGTTCTCCGGCCAGATCACGATGTCCGGGCGCTCGACCTTGCCGGCCTCGATGTCGGCGGCGAGCCGCTCGGTGGCCGAGGCGTGGTTGTTGAGGACCATCATCGGGCGGCCCAGAAAGTCCATGCCCGGGTTGGGCACGTTGCCCTGGACGATGGCGACCTTGACGGTGTCGGCCGCGACGGTGGGCACCGGGACGAGGTAGCCGGCGAGCAGCGCGGCCACCGCGCCCAGCGCCGCCAGCGCGGCCGCCTTCGGGGCCCGGCCCGGCCCGCGCAGGCGCGTCGCGGCCCAGGCCAACAGGGCGCCGGAGAGGGCGACCGCGAAGGTCACCAGCGGTGCGCCGCCGAGCGCCGCGAGCGGGGTGTACGGGGTGGCGGTGTTGGCGAAGGCGAGCCGGCCCCAGGGGAAGCCGCCGAGCGGCAGCCGGTCCCGGGCCCACTCCTGGGTGATCCACAGGCAGGCCGCCCAGAGCGGCCGGCCGGGCAACCGGGAGGTGACGGCCAGCGCGCCGCCGAGCAGGGCGAGGAACAGCGCCTCGATGACGGACAGGCCGACCGTGGCGTCCCAGCCGACCACCCGCAGCCAGCTGAGCAGCATCAGGAAGAACGGCAGGCCGAAGGCGAAGCCCGTCCAGAGGCCCTGGCGGAAGGTGCGGCCCCGGGTGAGCAGCGAGAGCGCGGCGACGCCGAGCAGCGACAGCGGCCACAGGTCGTACGGCGGGAAGGCGAAGGCCAGCAGCAGGCCGGACAGGGCTGCGAGGCCGGTGCGGGGCAGTCCGGCGCGGACCTTGGCGAGCGCGCGGGCCGCCCGGCCGGGCCGGGGCGCTTCCGGCTCCTGGGGCTCGGGCGCGGTCCCGGACCGCTCCTGGGTGACGGGAGTGGCCACCGGCGCACCATCTTCCTGGGGCTTGCTGTTCGGACGCTGTGCGAAGAAGGTACCCCGGAACGTCGGCGGCCCGTGAGGTCAGGGTGACAGCGGCCCGGCGCGGGACGCGGCGGAACTCCCGCAGCGGCCGGTGGCCGGTGAGCCGGGTGGTGACGGCGTTGTGACGGCGTGGTGGGGCGGGGCGTTGAGGTGGGCCCGGTCGGCCCGGAGCGGGGGGGGGTGAGGGGGTGGTCCCGGGGGGGGGGGGGGGGGGGTCGGGGGGGGCCGGGGCGGGCGGGCGCGTGCCCCCCCCGGGGCGGCCGGCGGGCGCGGCGCCCCCCCCCCCACCACGGCTTCTACCGCTGGTACACGGTGCGGCCGCGGACCACGGTGCGCAGGCAGGTCGGCAGCGGGTGGCCGGGGGTGAGGTCGGGCAGGCCGGGGGTGCCGGAGCGCGGGTCGGTGGACCAGCCGGCCACCCGGGAGTCCGGGGCCTGGACGACGAGGTCGCCGGCCTCCCAGATCGCGTAGCTGGCGACCGCGCCGGGCACCAGCACGCCGTCCTGGTCACGGCCGATGGCGCGCCAGCCGCCGCGGGTGTGGGCGGTGAAGGCGGCGCGCACCGAGATCCGGTGGTCCAGGGTCCGGTGGAAGGCGGCCGCGCGGACGGTGCCCCAGGGGTCGAGCGGGGTGACCGGGGCGTCCGAGCCGAAGGCCAGCGGGACGCCGGCCCGCAGCAGGGCGGCGAAGGGGTTGAGGGCGGCCGCCCGCTCGGCTCCCAGGCGCTGGACGTACATGCCCTCCGGGCCGCCCCAGGCGGCGTCGAAGGCGGGCTGGACGGAGGCGGTCAGGCCGAGCTCGGCGAAGGCGGCGACGGCCTTGTCGTCCAGGGCCTCGGCGTGCTCGACCCGGTGGCGCAGGGCCTTGACCCGGTCGGCGCCGACCCGCTCGCCGGCCGCCCGGACACCGTCGACGACCGCCGTGACGGCCGCGTCACCGATGGCGTGGAAGCCGGCCTGGAGTCCGGCCTCGGTGCAGGCGGCGACGTGGTCGGCGACCTGCTCGGCGGTCAGGTAGGCGGTGCCGGTGTGCTCGGCGTCGGCGTACGGGGTGTGCAGGCAGGCGGTGTGCGAGCCGAGCGCGCCGTCCACGAAGAGGTCGCCGCCGGCGCCCACCGCGCCGAGCCTGCGGGCGGTCTCGACACCGCCCAACTCGCCCCAGTAGCCGAAGACTTCGGGCCCCTCGCCGTCGGCGGCCAGGGCCAGCAGGGCGGCCAGGTCGGCCTCGGAGGAGATCTCCGGGCCGGCGCACTCGTGCAGCGCGCCGATGCCGAGTTCGGCGGCGCGGGCCAAGGTGGCGCGCTGGGCTCGGCGGCGCTGGTCGGGGGTGAGGCGGGCGAGCGCGGTCTGCCGGACGGCGTGGTGGGCGCCCTTGGTGAGCGGGCCCTCGGGATCGAAGCCCGGCGTCTCGGCCAGGCCCTCGGCGAGGGTGCGCAGCGCGGTGGTGGCGAGCGCGGAGTGGACGTCGGTGCGGGAGAGGTACAGCGCGGCGCCACGGGCGGCGGCGTCGAGTTCGGCGAGCGTGGGCGGACGGCCCTCGGGCCAGCCGGTCTCGTCCCAGCCGTGGCCGATCAGCACCCCGCCGGCCTCGGGCCGGGCGTCGACGAAGGCGGTGACGGCGGCCAGGGTGGCGGCCAGCGAGGGGCTGCCGGTGAGGTCGAGGCCGGTGAGCGCCAGGCCGGTGGCGGTCGCGTGCACGTGGGCGTCCACGAAGGCGGGGGTGACCAGGGCGCCGTCCAGCTCGACGATCTCGTCGGCGGCCGCGGCGTAGGCCTCGGCGGCGCCGTCACTGCCGACCCAGGCGACGTGCCCGCCCTCCACGAGCATCGCGGTGGCGAAGGGGTCGGCGGGGCTGTAGACGGCGCCGCCGCGCAGCAGGACGGTCGGGGGGGTGCTTTCGGTCATGCCGCCCAGTCTGCACCCCACCGGTTCGCGGTCAGAGCTTCGGGGGTCGCGCCTCGTACGGGGTGGACAGGACGACGGTGGTGCGGGTCGAGACGCCGGCGGCGCTGCGGATGCGGGCGAGCAGGTCCTCGAGGTCGCCGGGGGCGCCGACGCGGACCTTCAGGATGTAGTTCTCGTCACCGGCGACGCTGTGGCAGGCCTCGATCTCGGGCAGGCCGGCCAGGCGCTCGGGGGTGTCGTCGGGGGCGCTGGGGTCGAAGGGTTTGACCGAGATGAACGCTGTCAGCGCCAGGTCGACGGCGTCGGGGTCGATGATCGCGGTGTAGCCGCGGATCACCCCGCGCTGTTCGAGGCGGCGCACCCGCTGGTGCACCGCCGAGGTGGACAGGCCGGTGGCCTTGCCCAGGTCCGTGTAGCTCATCCGGCCGTCTTCGAGGAGCAGCTGGACGATGCGTTGGTCGAGATCCTCCACAGTGCGCAAACCTACCCGGTCGGGAGCACGGGGGGCGCACGCGGTGGCACGGGGAAGGATCGCAGGTGCCAAGGGGGCACATGCCGGGTGAATGTGGCATCGGATGTGACCAAGGGCACACCCGGTGCATCACGGTGCACGACACCGCAGGGTTATGAGTCCGAATCGCAGGGAAGTGCTGGTTGTGGCCCTGGACGACCATGCCGGGCCCGATCCTAGGGGGATCCTCATGCCTGCTACTGATCAGCGTGTGCTGGGCGCTGACGAGACCGACGATCTGACCGACCGCGAGGACCTCGCGGTCGACCACATGCCGGGCACCGACCCCGGCGAGGCGGACGCCTGGGACGTCCTGCGGGTCCACTGCCCCGAGTGCCGCCGCCCGATCGCGTTGCCGGCGGACGAGGAGCTGCTTCCGCAGCACGCACTGCTGCCGACCGCCTGGAACCCCTTCGCCCCCGCCATCTGCCCGGGTTCGGGCGCGCCGACCGACGACCTGGCCGAGGTCGAGGCTCCCGAGGACGCCGAACCGGCCGGTTTCGACGCGCTGTCCAAGCTCCCGAGCGGGCTGGACTGGCGCACCCAGCCGTTCTCGCACGCCGTGGCGCACCGCCCGGTGAAGCTCGCCGCGGTCGACCAGGACACGCCCGCCGTGGCCGCCGTGCCGACCGTCGCGGCGCTCCGGGCCGCGATCCCGGAGCAGCGCCGCCGCGCCGCGATGAACGCCCGCAACGCCCGTACCGCCCGCGCGGCCAAGGCGAGTTGACGACCACGTCGGAATGCCTCCGGCCGTCACTCCGCACCCTGGAGCGACGGCCGGAGGCCGTATGGGGGGAAGGCGTCAGGCCTTCGTGAGGTGGCGCCCGATCACCAGGCGCTGGATCTGGTTGGTGCCCTCGACGATCTGGAGCACCTTGGCCTCGCGCATGTAGCGCTCGGCCGGGAAGTCCTGGGTGTAGCCGTAGCCGCCGAGCACCTGGACGGCGTCGGTGGTCACCCGCATCGCCGCGTCGGTGCAGAACAGCTTGGCCATCGCCGCCTCCTTGGAGAACGGCCGCCCGGCGTCCTTCAGGCGCGCGGCGGTGAGGTAGAGCGAGCGCCCCGCCTCGACCTGCGTGGCCATGTCGGCGAGCAGGAAGGACAGGCCCTGGAACTCGGCGATCGGGCGGCCGAACTGCTGCCGGGTACGGGCGTAGTCGACCGCGAGGTCGAGCGCGGCCTGGGCGACGCCGATCGCGCAGGCGGCGATGCCGAGGCGGCCGGAGTCCAGTGCGGCGAGCGCTATCTGGAAGCCCTGCCCCTCCTCGCCGACCAGCCGTTCGCAGGGGACCCGGGCGCCGTCGAAGTGCAGCTGCGCGGTCGGCGACGAGCGCATGCCCATCTTGCGCTCCGGCGGGGCCGCGGACAGGCCCTGCTGGGCGCCGGGGACCAGCAGGCAGCTGATGCCCTTGGGCCCGTCGGCGCCGGTGCGCACCAGGGCGCTGTAGAAGTCGGCCTGGCCGCCGTGGGTGATCCAGGCCTTGGTGCCGTTCACCACGTACGCGTCGCCGTCGAGGTCGGCGCGGGTGCGCAGCGCGGCCGCGTCGGAGCCGGACTGCGGCTCGGAGAGGCAGTAGGCGCCGAGCTGTTCGCCGGAGAGCATGCCGGGCAGCCACTGGTCGCGCTGCTCGTCGGTGCCGAAGGTGGCCAGCGCGTGGCAGGACAGGGTGTGCACGCTGACGCCGAGGCCTATGGCGAGCCAGCCGGCCGCGAGCTCCTCCAGCACCTGGAGGTACACCTCGTAGGGCTGTTCGCCGCCGCCGTACCGCTCGTCGTACGGGAGGGAGAGCAGGCCGGCCTCCCCGAGGGTCCGGAAGACCTCCCGCGGGAAGCGGCCGGCGGCCTCGTCCTCCGCCGCGCGCGGCTGGAGTTCGCGCTGGACCAGGTCCCGGGTGAGGCCCAGCAGCTCGTGGGCCTCCTCGCTGGGCAGCTGGCGCTCCACGGCTTTCACAGGGGACGGGGTCATGGCGGTGGTCGCCTCCTCGATCGGGCGCCGGACGCGGGTGTCGGCCCGGTCCGGCGCGGGTCTAGCAGATCGGCCCGACCGGCACCGGGTCGCGGTGAACGGTCGTTCACAGTCGTGGCGAAGGCGAGTATGCCCGAAACCCGTGCCGGCGTCACGACCTGCGCAGATGTTCTGTCCGCAGTGGCGGGCTACGGCACCGTAGGGTTGACGTTGTGGCTGCATTCGAACCCGTCCCGCCTCCGTCGAGGCCCGTCCCGCCCTCGCTTCGTCCCGCCCCGGGCCCGTTCCGGCCCGCCCCCGTGGACCGGCTGACGGCGCTCGCCGCCCTCGCCGAGGAACTGCGCGCGCTGCCGCCGTCCTGCGGACCGGTGCGACTGGTCGCGGTGGACGGGCACGCGGGCTCCGGCAAGACCACCTTCGCCGGGCGGCTGGCGGCGGCGCTCGGCGGTGCCCCGGTGGTGCACCTCGACGACCTGGCCACCCACCGCGAGCCGTTCGGCTGGACCGGGCGGCTGCGCGAGCAGGTGCTGGAGCCGCTGGCGGCCGGGCGGGACGCCGAGTACCGGGTGTACGACTGGACGTCGCGGCGCTTCGAGGGCACGGCGGCGGTGCCGGTCGCCCCGGTGGTGCTGGTGGAGGGGGTCGGCGCGGGGCGGCGGGCGGTGCGGCCGTGGCTGGCCCGGGTGGTCTGGATGGAGCTGGACGCCGTTTCGGCCCGGCGGCGCGGCGAGGAACGGGACGGTCCGGAACTGGCCGAGTTCTGGGCGGGTTGGGCCCGGGCCGAATCGGCGCATTTCGCCGCCGATCCGAGCCGTCCGTACGCCGCGACCCGGGTCGACGGGGTGACCGGACGGATCGCGCCGGGCACCGTGGGTGAATCTTCAACCAGTTTCTTGACCTGCGACATCGCCAGGACCTAGGTTCGGACCAGCCACCGGAACGCATTATTCCGGTTGCCTCGGACCCGGCGCCCCCGGCTTGTTCCCCCGTGAGTCGAGGGCGCCGTCCGGTCCCCTTCCGAAACTCGCTCCCCCGCCGCCCGTTTCGTCACCCGACCGCTCAACGGCCGCTCACACCGTCGCATTTGACCCTGTACGGCACCCTTACGGATCAGCCCCGCGCCGGTACGATTCCTGGCAGGCGCAGTTGCGCCACAGGGGGTCGACGACCACCGGCCAGGCAAGGCGCAGGCGACTCGCCGGCCGAGCCCCGGGCCGCACCGCGGGGGGCGTGAGTGACGACGGTGGACAGTTCCGACAGCACGGAAGACGGGCCGGACCGGCTCGCCGACCGTGCCTGGCTGCGCGCCATGGACGCGTACACGGCCGGCGCCTACGCGCGGGCCGAGGAGGAGTTCCGGGCGGCCGTCCGGCTGGACCCGGGCATGGCCGACGCCTGGCTCGGCCTGCACGCGCTGCGCAGCGACACGTCGGCGGCACTGCTGGCCATGTACCGCAACCGGAACCGCTTCGGCGAGCAGCGGAGGCTGCACCGACGCCCGCTCAGTTCCTGGTACTGGCTGGGCTGGTGGGTGCAACCCGTGCTGGAGGACCCCCGGGACCTCGCACTGGCACACGCCTCGCACTGGCTGGACGGACGCCACCTCGCCGAGCTGGACCGCGCGTTGGAGCAGTGCCCGGCACCCGCCGAGGACCCCTGCGCCCGCTTCCTGTACGCCTGCCGCGCCTACCTGCTGAAGGACTGGGAGCAGCTGATCCGGGACACCGACCACCTGCTGGACGACCCGCTGCTCGGCATCGAGGCCGGGCTGTTCGCCGGCATGGCGCGGGTCCGGCTGGACATGTGCGCCCAGGCCCAGGCCCCGCTGGCGGCCTCGCTGGCCCGCTGCCGCTCCGAGCAGCCGCAGCGCAAGGAACTGCGGTACTGGCTGGCGCGGGCGTACGAGGGCGCCGGGCGCAGTGCGGCGGCGCTGCCGCTCTACCGGGCGGTGCACCGGGCGGACCCGGCGTTCATGGACACCGCGACGCGGCTGGCGGCCATCGCGGCCGAGGACCCGCTCGCGGACGGGCTCGGGGACGCGCTGACGGCGGGCGGGCCGCTCACCGGCGGGCAGCCGGCCGGCGGGCGCCCGGGCGGCGCCGACGGCGGCGCGGCGGGCGGTCCGGGCCTTGGGGCCGGGTACCCGGAGGACGGCGGGTTCGCCGGGATTCCGGAGTACGACGAGGAGTTCGAAGGTGTGGGCGGGCCCGGCGGCGCGACGGTCTCCGGCGACGGGGTGGCGACCGGCGGGTCGTCCGGCATGGCGCCTCCGGGTGGCGGGTCCGCGGTGGAGACCGGGTTCGCGGACCCGGGTCCGGCGAACGCCGGTTCGGTGGACGCGGGTCTGGTGGACGCGGGATCGATGGAATCCGCCTCGGTGGACGCCGGTTCGGTGGACGCGGGCCCGGCGGGCGCCGCACCGGCCGACGGCGCCCCGCGGTCGGCCGGTGAGCGCTCCGGCTGGGGCGCCCCGACCGGCCCCGCCGCACCGGCCCAGCTGCCCGGCCGAGGCCAGGCGCAGCCCCGGACCGCCACCGCGCCCGAGGCCCGGAACGACGGTGACGAACGGGAGTTGGACGCGGCCCTGGCTGAACTCTCCCTGATGGTCGGCCTGGAGCCGGTCAAGCGCCAAGTGCGGGCACTGTCAGCCCAGTTGAGGATGTCGCGACTGCGGGCCGAACAGGGGCTTCCGGTCCAGCCGCCGAAGCGCCACTTCGTCTTCTCCGGCCCCTCGGGCACCGGCAAGACCACCGTGGCCCGCATCCTCGGCCGGGTCTTCCACGCCCTCGGCCTGCTCTCCGGCGACCACCTGGTCGAGGCCCAACGGGCCGACCTCGTCGGCGAGTTCCTCGGCCAGACCGCCGTGAAGGCGAACGAGCTGATCGACTCGGCGCTGGACGGCGTGCTGTTCATCGACGAGGCGTACAGCCTGTCCAACTCCGGCTACACCAAGGGTGACGCGTACGGCGACGAGGCGCTCCAGGTGCTGCTCAAGCGCGCCGAGGACAACCGGGACCGGCTGGTGGTGATCCTGGCCGGCTACCCCGAGGGCATGAACCGGCTGCTCGCCACCAATCCCGGCCTCAACTCCCGCTTCACCACCAGGGTCGACTTCCCCAGCTACCGCCCCGGAGAGCTGACCGCGATCGGCGCCGCACTGGCCGGCCGGGACGGCGACGGCTGGGACGAGGACGCCGCCGAGGAACTGGCCAGCATCTGCACCCACGTGGTCCACGAGGGCTGGATCGACGAGCTGGGCAACGGCCGTTTCATCCGCACCCTGTACGAGAAGTCCTGCGCCTACCGGGACCTGCGGCTGTCGCTGCTGCGCGAGCCGCCGGGCCGGGAGGACCTGGCCACCCTGCGGCTGCCGGACCTGGTGCAGGCGTACGGGGAGCTGATCGACGGCCGGGGCTGATCGCGCGACGGATCGTGCGGCCGGGGCTGATCGCCGCCCCGGCCCCGCACCGGTCAGCCGTCGAGGACGGCGTTCTCCCGCTCGCGGTCCAGCCCGACCCTGGCCCGGTCCTCCCGCTGCGGTGCCTTCCCGCCGATCGAGCGAAGCCAGGCCCAGGTGTCCTGGACCGTCTCGGCCACCGGGCGGCAGCGCAGCCCGGCGCCGAGCGCGCGCTCGACCGAACCGGCGTGCATGAAGTCGCACAGCTCGCCGGGCGCCAGCCAGATCGGCAACTCGGTCCACGGCTCGATGCCCGCCGCGAGGATCCGCTCCGGCGCCGTCCAGCGCAGCTCGGCGTCCGAGCCGGTGGCCCGCACGCAGGCCTCCAGCAGTTCGCCCATGGTGGCGTGGCCGGACGGGCCGACCAGGTTGTACGCCCCGCCGAGCCCGGCCACCACGGCGTCCAGGGTCCAGACCGCGAGATCGCGCACGTCGATGTACTGGAGGGCCAGATCGCGCGGCCCCGGAGCGAGCACCGGGCCGCCCTCGGCGATCCGGTCGAGCCACCAGGGCAGCCGGCCGATGTCCTCGTACGGGCCGAGGATCAGCCCGGCCCGGGCCAGCAGCGCCCGCCCGCCGAACTCCGCCTCCAGGGCCAGTTCCGCGCCGCGTTTGGTCTCGGCGTACGGCACCTCGCCGGTGAGGTCCGGGGAGGAGGCGACCACCGGCGCGGTCTCGTCGGCGCCGGCCGCCAGCGGGTGGTCGTACACCGACCGGCTGGAGAGGTACGCGTAGTGGCCGACCCTGCCGTTCAGGAAACGGGCACTGTCGCGCACCGCCGCGGGGGCCCAGGACCAGGTGTCCACCACCGCGTCCCACTCCCCCGTGCCCAACGCCGCGAGCCCGTCCTCGGCGGTGCGGTCGCCCGACAGCGCCCGCACTCCCTCGGGGGCGGGCCGGGTGCCGCGGTTGAGGGCCGTCACCTCCCAGCCCCTGGCCAGCGCCTCCTCGGCGACGGCCCGTCCGACGAACTTGGTTCCACCCAGCAGGAGAAGTCTCATGCCCACCACCCTGCTGCCAGGGTGGTGGGCATGGAACGGCTGCCTGCTCTCAGCAGAATCGCCGTCGGCGAACGCCGGGGCCCGCCCGGCCGCGGGTCGGACCGTGGCCCGGATCAGGCTGTCACGCGGGTCGGGCCTCGGCCCGGGTCAGGCGTCGCGCGGGTCAGACCGTGGCGCGGTGGTCCGGGTCGTGCATCTCGCCGACCAGTTCCTCCAGCACGTCCTCCAGCATGACCACGCCGAGCGTGCGCCCGTCCTGGTCCAGCACGGCGGCCAGGTGGCAGGCGGCCCGGCGCATCGCACCGAGGGCGTCGTCCAGCGGGAGGCTGCCGCGCAGCACCGTGATCGGCCGCCACAGGCGGGCCGGGACGGGCGCCGAGGGGTCCTCCACGTCGAGGATGTCCTTGAGGTGGAGGTAGCCGAGGTAGCCGTGGCCGGCCGGGTCGCCGTCGGTGACCGGGAAGCGCGAGAAGCCGGTGCGCAGCGCCAGCTGCTCGACCTCGGCGGCGGTCGCCTTGGTGTCCACGGTGACCAGCTGCTCGGGCTTCAGCAACACCTCGGTGACCGGGCGGCGGCCCAGCTCGAGGGCGTCCTCCAGGCGCTCCTGGCGGTCCTCGTCGAGCAGGCCCGCGTCCCGGGAGTCGACCAGCAGGTACATCAGCTGCTCGGTGGTGAACACCGACTCGACCTCGTCCTTGGCGTCCACCCGGAACAGCTTCAGGATGCCGTTGGCGAAGGCGTTCAGCACCCGGATCACCGGGGCGAGCCAGCGGGCCAGCCGGTCCAGCGGCGGGCCGAGCCACAGTGCGGCCTTCTCCGGGCCGGCCATGGCCATGTTCTTCGGCACCATCTCGCCGATCACCATGTGGAGGAAGACCACGACGGCGAGCGAGATCCCGTAGGAGAGCGGGTGCATCAGGCCGGACGGGACGCCGATCGCGTGGAACGGGCCCTCCAGCAGCGAGGCGATGGTCGGCTCGGCGAGGGCACCGAGGCCCAGCGAGCAGACGGTGATGCCGAGCTGGGCGGCGGCCAGCATCGCGGAGACGTTGGACAGCGCGTGCAGCACGGTGCGGGCGCGCTTGTGCCCGGCCTCGGCGAGCGGTTCGATCTGGCTGCGGCGCACCGACACCACGGCGAACTCGGCGCCGACGAAGAAGGCGTTGCCGAGCAGGAGCAGCAGCGCGATGGCCAGTTGCAGGGCGGTCATCGGCCCTCCTCCCCGTGCTCGTCGAACTGCGCGGGCGCGCTGGTGCGCTCCACCCGGACCTCGGTGGTGCGGTGCCGGTCGACTCCGGTGACGGTCAGGCGCCAGCCGGGCAGCTCGGCCCGCTCGCCCACCTCGGGGAGCTTGCCGAGCAGATCGGCGACCAGCCCGGCGAGGGTCTCGTACGGACCGTCCGGGGCGTTCAGGCCGATCCGCTCCAGCTGGTCGATCCGGGTGCGGCCGTCGGCCTCCCAGACCGGCAGGCCGTCGACCGGCGGCAGCAGGAGCAGCTCGGGGTGGTCGTCGGGGTCGTGCTCGTCCTGCACCTCGCCGACTATCTCCTCGACGATGTCCTCGACGGTGACGACACCGGCGGTGCCGCCGTACTCGTCGACCACGATGGCCATCGGCTGGAGGCGGCGCAGCTGGTCGAGCAGCCGCTCGGCGGGCAGCGTCTCGGGCACCAGCAGCGGCGGCGAGGTCAGCTCGCCGACCTTCACCAGGCCGCGCCGGGCGGCCGGGACGGCCAGGGCGTCCTTGAGCGTGACGATGCCGGTGATCTCGTCCATGCTGTCGGTGTAGACCGGGAAGCGGGACAGGCCGGTGGCCCGGGTCAGGTTGATGACGTCGGAGGCGGTGGCGTCGCGCTGGAGCGCGGCCACGTCGACCCGCGGGGTCATCACGGACTCGGCGGTCAGCTCGCCCAGGCCCAGGGTGCGGACGAACAGGGTCGCCGACTCCTCGTCTATCGCGCCGGCCTTCGCCGAGTGGCGGGCCAGCGAGACCAGCTCGTCCGGGGTCCGGGCGTGTCCCAGCTCCTCCTGCGGCTCGATGCCGAAGGCCCGGACGGTCCGGTCGGCGGCGCCGTTGAGGAAGCTGATCAGCGGGCGGCAGACGAAGGAGAACGCCATGTGCGGGGCGGCGACCGCGCGGGCCACCTGGAGCGGGCGGGAGATCGCCCAGTTCTTGGGCACCAGCTCGCCGATCACCATCTGGACGACGGTGGCCAGCACCATGCCGACGACCACGGCGACGCCTCGGGCTGCCGAGTCGGGCACGCCGATGCCGGACATCACGGGTTCGAGCAGGGTGGACAGGGCCGGCTCGGCGAGCATGCCGACCACCAGCGAGGTGACGGTGATGCCGAGCTGGGCGCCGGACAGTTCGAAGGAGAGGTGCCGCAGGGCCCTGGCGACGCGGTGGGCCTTGACGTCGCCCGCCTCGGCGGCGCGCTCCACCGCCCCCCGCTCGGCGGTCACGAAGGCGAACTCGGCGGCCACGAACAGGCCGTTGGCGAGGATCAGGAGAACGGCTGCGAGCAACAGCAGCCAGGCGGTGATCACAGTGCCGCCTGCCTTCCGGGAGCCGGAACGGAGGCGGCGCAGGTACTACCGGACGGATCGTCCATCGAGGGGGAGTGTCACTCCTCAGGTCGGTTTCGGGCGCTCGATTCTGGGCAGGGCGCATTTTGCCCTGCTTTTACCAGCGTAGACCATACCCGGATGGGCGTAAGAAGCCTGTTCGGCCCGCCGGGGCCGGGGCGTCTCGGGTGGGACGGCGTCCGGGTTCCGGGGGGGCAACGTCCGGGTTCCAGAGGGGCGGCGTCCGGGATCAGACCCGGGCGTGCCGCTCGACCAGATCGCGCAGCGCGCGGGCGTCCGCGATCGCCTGGGCCTTGCCCACACCGGACTGGATGCCGACCGTGGCGAGCGAGGTGCCGTCGGCGAGGTCGAGGGTGGCCCACGGGTCGCCCTGCCGGAAGTTGACCCGGACGATCTCGGCCCAGGCGAGCCGGCGGCTGCGGACGAAGTTGACCACCGTCACGCCCTCCGCGTCGGCGCTCACCCGGGGGCGGGCCAGCATCAGGCCGACGGCCGCGAACAGGACACCGCTGGCCATCATCATGATCCGGTCGTTGAGCTGCCAGTTCTCCGGGAGCAGCACGGCCATCACGGCGAACAGCACCACCAGCAGCGCGCAGACCGGCAGCAGCACGGCGCGGGTGCGGCGCGGCGCCCAGGTGACGGGGATCTCGACGGACGGCGTGGACACGTGGGTCTCCGGGGGTGGTTCTGGTGGCGGCGCACGGCTCCGGTCGCGGCAGCTCCGGTGGCGGCAGCGGGTTCGGGTCGCGGCAGCTCCGGTGGCGGCAACGCGAGGGGCGGGGACGCGGTCGGCGTCCCCGCCCCATTGAACCGTTCTTTACTCGCGGGCGGGCGAGCAGGTCACCCGGCCGGCGGGATCAGAGGCGGCAGGCGTGGATGTTGGTGACCAGGATGGCCCGGGCGCCGATGGCCCACAGGTCGTCCATGATCTGCTGGGCCTCCTTGCGGAGCACCATCGAACGCACCGCGACCCAGCCCTCGGTGTGCAGCGGCGAGACGGTCGGCGACTCCAGGCCCGGGGTGAGCGCGACGGCGGCGCTGACCTTCTCGGCACGGATGTCGTAGTCCATCAGCACGTAGCGGCGGGCCACCAGCACGCCCTGGAGACGGCGCAGGAACTGCTCGACCCGCGTGTCCTCGCCGGCGCCCTTGGGACGGATCACCACGGCGTCGGAGATCAGGATCGGCTCGCCGAACACCTCCAGGCCCGCGTTGCGCAGGCTGGTGCCGGTCTCCACCACGTCGGCGATCACGTCGGCGACGCCCAGCTGCACCGCGGTCTCGACCGCGCCGTCCAGCTTGGTGACCGTCGCCTTCACCCCGTGGTCGGCCAGGTGCTGCTCGACCAGGCCGGTGTAGGAGGTGGCGATCCGCAGGCCCTCCAGGCCCTTGACGTCCTCGACGTCCACGCCCTCGGGGCGCGCGAAGCGGAAGGTCGACCCGGCGAAGCCGAGGGCGAGCACCTCCTCGGCGTTGGAGTGCGAGTCCAGCAGCAGGTCACGGCCGGTGATGCCGACGTCCAGGCGGCCGGAGCCGACGTAGACGGCGATGTCCCGCGGGCGGAGGAAGAAGAACTCCACCTCGTTGTTCGGGTCGACGAGGACGAGCTCCTTGGGGTCCTTCCGCTGGCGGTAGCCGGCCTCATGGAGCATCTCCGCCGCGGGACCCGAGAGAGAACCCTTGTTGGGGACGGCGATGCGCAGCATGGGAGGTTGCTTCCTTACCTGTCGGGAGGGGGTGTACTCGGCGTGCTCGGGGTACTCGGTGTACTCGTGCTCGGGCGGTGCGTGGAGCGGTTCTTCGGGCCTTCAGAGGTACTTGTAGACGTCGTCGAGCGTCAGACCGCGGGCGATCATCATCACCTGCAGGTGGTAGAGGAGCTGCGAGATCTCCTCGGCCGTCTGCTCGTCCGACTGGAACTCGGCGGCCATCCAGACCTCGGCGGCCTCCTCGACGACCTTCTTGCCGATCGAATGGACGCCCTGCTGCACGAGCTGGGCGGTGCGGGAGGACGAGGGGTCGCCGGTGGCGGCCTTCTGCTGGAGCTCGGCGAAGAGCTCCTCGAATGTCTTCGAAGCCATGATGGGAGCCACCTTACGGCGTGCGGGCTGACGGGCGGTAAACGGTCCCGGAGCGTGGACAGTCCGTGGA
>NZ_JBHUAF010000185.1:0-15934 GCF_042789895.1 Kitasatospora sp. NPDC056783 | reverse complement strand
ACAGCGTTCCCCCCATCCTGCCCTACCGTCGACGCGGCACGAGTCCGGCCTCGAAGGCGATGATCGCCAGGTGGACGCGGTCTCGGGCCGCGAGCTTGGCGAACAGACGCGCGACATGGGTCTTCGCCGTCGCCGCGCTGATCACCAGCCGCTCGGCGATCTCACCGTTCGACAGTCCCTGGCCGACCAGTGCCAGCACCTCGCGCTCCCGGTCGGTGATCCCCGCGACGGGACTCGAGTCCGCGGCGGGCTCGGTGTCCGGTGCGGGGGCCGCGGGGGTGGCGGAGGTTCCGGCGAAGTCGGCGATCAGCCGCCGGGTGACGCTCGGCGCGATCAACGCGTCGCCGGCCGCCACCACGCGGATCGCGTCCAGGATCGCGTCCAGGGCCATGCTCTTGAGCAGGAATCCGCTGGCGCCGGCGCGCAGGGCGCCGTAGACGTACTCGTCGTCGTCGAAGGTCGTCAGCACCAGCACCTTGGGCGGGTCCGGCTCGGCGGTCGCCTGCCGGGTCGCCTCGATCCCGTCCACGCCCGGCATCCGGATGTCCATCACCACGACGTCCGGCCGCAGCTCACGCACCAGGCGCACCGCCTCGCGGCCGTCACCGGCCTCGCCGACCACCTCCAGGTCGGTGGTGCTGCCGATCAGGATCCCGAGCCCGACCAGCATCAGCGGCTGGTCATCGACCAGCAGTATCCGCACGCTCATGCCGGGAGCCTCGCAGCCACCCGGAATCCGCCCTCCGGACGCCGGCCCGCGCTGAACTGGCCGGACAGCAGCGACACCCGCTCGCGCATGCCGAGCAGGCCGAAGCCGCTCCCGCCGGCCGCCGCCGAGGGCCTCGGACGGCCGGGCCCACCGGGACCGTCGTCCACCACCTCGATCGTCACTCCCGTCGGCTCGTAACCCACCGCGACCCGGCACGCGCGCGCACCGGAATGCCGCACCACGTTCGTCACCGACTCCTGGACGATCCGGAACGCCGACAGCTCGATCTCCGGCGGCAGCGGACGCCGCTCCCCCCGCCAGGCCACGTGGACCCGCACCCCGGCGTCGGCCGTGCGTTCGGCGAGCCACGGGAGGTCGGCCAGGCTGCCGGCCGGCGCCAGCGGGGCGGCCCCCGGCATCGCGTCGTCCGGCTCGGCGCGGCGGAGCGCCCCGAGCATGCGCTGCAGTTCGAGCAGCGTCTGGCGGCTGGTGGTCTCGATGCCGGTCAGCGCCTGCCGCGTCTGCTCGGGCTTGGTGTCCACGACCCGCGCCGCCGCTCCCGACAGCACCGTGATGATCCCGATGCTGTGCGCGACGCTGTCGTGCAGTTCGCGGGCGATCCGCAGCCGCTCGGTGACGACGGCGCGGGCCGCCTTCTGCTCGTGCAAGGCTCCGAGGTATTCACGGCGTTTGCGGTACACCCCACCGAAGACCCACGCGACCGCGAACCCCAACGCGATCCCCCCGGCCCACTGGACCGCGTCGCCGACGGACTGCTCGCGGTCGTGGATGTCGTTGACGAACGCGGCCGCCACGCCCGCGGCGGAGGCGACGGCGGCGGCCTTCGGCCGCCGGGCGGCGAGGTACCCGCCCAAGGCGACGAGCAGGGCGAACATGACGGCGGGCCGGGCGCCGAAGGCGTCGCCGAGGACTGATTCGCCCAGGACCACCGCGAAGACGGTCGTCGGCAGACGGCGCGCCAGCAGAACCGGAAGGGCGAGCACGACGTACAGACCCAGCATCCGGACGGGCTCGAGCTCGGGGAACCGGAACAGGCTGTACTCGGGGTCCGGGTCCCCCATCGTCAAGGGGAGCAGCAGCGCGTAGAAGCAGGCGGTGGCCAGCACCACGGCCTGTGACGTCAGCCAGGTCACGCGCTTCGATGTCGAGAGACGCTGGAGAAGCTCTTCCATACGGAGATCGTATTCAGTGGCGTCGGCTCCGCGTGTCCCCCCGGGGATGTACGCGGGGTACGTTCCCGGGCCGGCCTGCCCCGGGAACGAACGACGAGGGCTCGAGCGGATTGCGACGGAACGAGACGCACCTGCTCCGCCGGGCAGGACCCTAGCCGATCCCGACGGCCGTCAGGATCCGGGTGCGGGCCGCGCGGCGGGCCGGCCACAGGGCGGCCGGCAGGGCCGCGAGCACGGCCAGGACCAGCAGGGCCGCGAGTCGCAGCACGGGGACGCTGTGGTGGTAGCCGGGCAGGTGGCGGGCGATCAGTTCGCCGCCGGCCCAGCCGAGGAAGAGGCCCAAGGCGATGCCGAGCACGGCGCCGAGTACGGCGAGGAGGAGGGCTTCGTCCCGCACCATGGCGCGCACGCCCGCCCGGGTCAGACCGATCGCCCGCAGCATGCCGATCTCGCGCTGCCGCTCGACGACGGACAGGGCCAGGGTGTTGACGATCCCGAGGAGGGCGACCGCGACGGACAGCGCGAGCAGGGCGTAGAGCACGTTCAGCATCCGGGTGGTGTCCTGCGCGGCGGCCCTGGCCAAGTCCTCGCTGCTGTCGACGCGCAGGGCAGGGCTGTCGCCGAGGGCGTGGGTGAGGGCGAGCCGCAGCGCGGGGCCGGGGCGGTCGCGGGTGGTCAGGAGGAGGAGCTTCTCGGCGGTGTCCGTCGGGTCGGGCAGGGCGGCGGTGTCGACGAGGATGCCGGTCAGCAGGGCGTTGGACTCGTACACGCCCGTCACCGTCAGCCGAACGCTCCGGCCCCCGGGGAGTTGCGCGTCGATCGGGCTTCCGGTGGTCCAGCCGTGGGCCCGGGCCTCGTCGGTGGTCACCAGGACCCTCAGGTCCCCGAAGGCGTCGGCCGATCCGCTGGTCAGGCGCAGCCGCAGCTTCTCGCGCACGGCCTCGGCGGGCAGGGCCAGGGCGAACTGTGGGGACTGGTCGATCGTCAGCCGGGTCTCGCGGATCGGCGCGGTGGCGGTGACGTCGGGGCCGGCGGCCAGGCGTCGTTCGACCTCGGCGGACAGGGGGCCGAGGTTCCGCATCGAGACGACGTAGTCGGCCTTGAGGACGTCGGCGCTCTGGGCGTCGGCGGCGGCGAGTCCGCCGGCCGCGATCATGGTGAGGGCGGTGACCAGGCTCGTGCCGATGACCAGGGCGGCGGCAGCGGCGGCGGTGCGGCGCGGGTTGCGGGCGCTGTTGCGTTCGGCGAGCCGGGCGCTGATGCCGGCCCGGGCGAGGAGCGGACGGACGAGGGCGAGGGCCGGCCCGACCAGCATCGGCAGCAGGGTGAGGAGGCCCGAGGCGACCAGCACGGCGCCGAGCGCCATCACCGGTGCGCCGTCCGCGATGCGCTCGGCCTTCGTCGCTGCCCACAGGCAGACCGCGCCGCCGCCGGACAGCAGGAGACCGACGGCCGCACGGAGCCGTCCGCCGCCTTCCCGCTCCGGTGCGTGGGCGGTGCGCAGTGCGGCCAGCGGTGCGATCCGGGCGGCCTTGCGGGCGGGCAGCCAGGCGGCGACGAGCGTGGTCGACACCCCGGCCAGCAGCGGGAGGAGGAGCGCGTACGCGGGCAGGCTCAGCGGCCCGTCCGTGGGCAGTGGGCCGTTCTTGCCGAGGTCACCGGCGACGGGGCGCAGGAGTTCGGCGACGCCGATGCCGACCGCGGTTCCGGCCAGGGAGGCGAGGATCCCGACCAGGGACGCCTCGGCCAGGACCAGGCGGGTGACCTGCCGTCGCGAGGCGCCGACGGCCCGCAACAGGCCGGTCTCCCTGGTCCGTTGGGCGACGAGCATGCCGAAGGTGTTCGCGATCAGGAAGCAGGAGACGAACAGCGCGACGGCGGCGAAGGAGAGCAGCGTGGAGCTCAGCCCGGCGACCTGGTCCCGGGCGGCCAGCGCCTGGTCGCGGGCGAGGGCCGCCGCCGTGAAGGCGACCGTGCCCGGGAGCGCCCGCTCCGTCGCCTGTCGCAGCCGTTCGGCCGGGACGCCGGGGGCGGCCTTCACGTGGAACTCGCTGGAGCGGCCCGGGCCGGTGAGGTGCTCCTGGGCGGTCGCGGTGTCGAAGAGCACCAGGCTTCCGCCCGTGGTGGCGGCGGGCTCGGCGCGGGTGGTGAAGACGCCGCTGATCCGTGCGGTGAGGCCGGGGCCGTCCACCGAGATCCGGGCGCTGTCCCCGACGTGGTAACCGCAGCGCGCGGCGCTGGCCTGGTCGACGGCGATCTCGCCGGCTCCGGTGGGCGGGCGGCCGTCGGTGAAGGTGAACCGGGGGTCCGCTCCGCCGTCCGTCGCGTAGTTGCCCGCCCGGGTGGGGCCGCCGCGGCCGGCCGACCGGCCGTCCGGGCAGCCCAGGGCCGTGTAGCCGGAGACGACGGCGATGACGTGGCCGGTCTCCGGAAGGCCCCGCACCCGCTGCAGGTCGGCCGTGCTCAGGGACGGCGGCCGGTCGGCGGGCGCCGTCTGGTCGGCGGGCACCGTCCGGGAGACCCTGCCGTCGGGGCGGACCACCACGTCGGTGTGGTCGAACGCCTGTCGGGAGGAGCCGACGAGCGCGTCGGAGACGGTGGCGGTGAACAGGAGGATCCCGGTGACGAAAGCGACGCCGACCGCCACGGCCAGCGCGGTCAACGCCATCCGGGACCTGTGGGCGCGTACGTTGCGCCAGGCCGTGCGGAACACGGGGCCGCGGAACACGGGAGTACGGAACACAGGGGTACGGAACACAGGCGTGCGACATCCTGACTCGGCGAAGGGGCCGGCGAAGGGACGGCCCTGACCGCCGATCCTCCCGGTACGCACCGGCCACGCGGATCCACCGGATGACCGGCTGCCCGCGCCGGGGCCTCAGCCGAACAGTGGAGGGGAGGACGCCCGGACGGACGTACAGTGAACCGCCATGATCACCCTTCCGGCGCGCGCCGCACTCGCCTCCTGGGCCCCCGCGCACCGCGGCGCGGCCGTCGCCGGCAGCGCCCTGGCCCTGGCCGCCGTCACCGCCGAGGCCCTCGACACCGGCTTCCCGCCCACGACCGCCGCCACGATCGCCGTCGGCCTGCTGTGCGTCGCGGCCCTGCTGGCACCGCCCCGGTACCTGCCGCGCGCCGGGTGGGCCGCGGTCACCGCCTCGGTCGGTCTGTCCGTGCTCACCTCCCAGCTGCACCACCGGCCGGAGCACTTCCCGGGCATCACCGAGATGGGCATGCTCCTGCTGCTCGTCACCCGCGCCGTCCGCCACCAGCCGATCGGCCGGATGATCCCGCTCGCCGGCGCCGCCTGGCTCGCCGCCCCGCTGCTACTGCTGCGCCTGCCCGGCTCCGATCAGGCCCACGTGGCCCGGTACGTCGGGCCCTTCTTGCTGCTCGTCGCACCCGTGATGGTCGTCCTCGGCCTCTACCTGCGGCTGCTCGACGCCACCCGCGAACGCGAGAAGCAGTCCCGGCTGAACGCCCAGCGCCTCGAATACGCCCGCGAACTGCACGACTTCGTCGGGCACCACGTCACCGCCATCACCGCCCAGGTCAAGGCCGTGCGCTTCACCACCGCCGCCGGGCACCCGCCGACGGCGCGGGCACTGGACGAGGCACTGGCGAACATCGAGGACGCCGCCGCCCAGGCCACCGACTCCATGCGGGCCATGGTCACCCTGCTGCGCCGCCCGCACCACGCGGCACCCCTGAACGCCCCCAGTGGACTGCACGACCTCACGGCTCTCGCCGACTCCCTGCGCGCGACCGGCCCCGCCGTCGGCCTCACCGTCGATCCCAGACTGTTCACGGCACCCCCGGCCGACCACATCGCCGCCACCGTCCACCACATCGTCCGGGAGGCGCTGACCAACATCCGCAAGCACGCGGGCCACGCCGACACGGTCACCGTCGACGTCCGCCTGTCCGCGGACCGCACCGTCCTCACCGTCTGCGTCACCGACAACGTCGAGCCGCCACTCGACACCTCACCGCGCCCGGGCCCCGGCGGCTTCGGCCTCACCGGACTGCGCGAGCGCGTCGACGCTCTGGCCGGAAGCCTGACGGCGGGCCACGGGCCCGTCGGCGGCTGGCAGGTCACCGCCGAGATCCCGCTCGGCCGCGACGCCGTCGCCCGCCCGTCCTGAGGGCTGGCACGATGGGCACCATGCCGATCCGCGTCCTCCTCGCCGACGACCAGCTCACCGTGCGCGCCGCGTACCGGATGATCCTCGACTCCCAGCCGGACATCGAGGTCGTCGCCGAAGCGGCGAACGGCACCACGGCCGTCGCCGAGGCCCGCCGGCTGCGCCCCGACGTCTGCCTGCTCGACATCCGCATGCCCGGCATGGACGGACTGGAGGCCACCCGGCTCCTCGCCGGCCCCGACGCAACGCAACCGCTCAAGGTGGTCATCGCCACCACCTTCGACCTCGACGAGTACGTCCACACCGCCCTGCGGCACGGGGCCTGCGGCTTCGTCCTCAAGGACTGCTCGCCCGCCCTGCTCATCGAGGCCGTGCGCGCGGCCGCCGTCGGCGACTCCCTCATCTCCCCGTCCGTCACCGTCCGGCTGCTGCGGCACATGGCCGACCGACCGGCCCGGCCGAGGCCGGGCACTCCCCCTCCGTACGAGCCGCTCACCCCGCGCGAGTCGGACGTGGTCTCCATGGTCGCCCAGGGTCTGACCAACGACGAGGTCGCCGCCGCCCTCCACGTCACCCTCTCCACGGTGAAGACCCACCTCGGCAGCATCCAGCGCAAGCTCGGCGCCCGCAACCGCGTCGAGGTCGCCGCCCACGCCTGGCAGCACGGCCTGACCTGAGCTCAACCGACTTGTTCTTAACGGCTGTCGCCTGTTGCGCGACCGACACCAGGGAGCCCGTGCGGCGCGGGCACACCGGTCAGGCCGGGCCCCGGACCCTCACTCGGGGCCCGGAACGGCGACTTCGCCGCTGCGGCCATCGCGCCTGCGCCGGGCGCGGGGGTGGTTCGGCGGCCTGTCCGAAGCAAGCAAGATCGCCTTGATCACCGCCGCGTTCACGACAACCGTGCTGGTCGCAGCGATAAACGAGTGGCTCTGAGACACCGTCCAGCGCCGCCGGGCGATCAGAGGCACCCAGTGATCAAGGACGCCGGGAAATCACAGACGCCGGGCGAGGCGTTCGAGGAGCGGGGCCGCGGCTGCCAGCGTGGCGACCTCGTCGTCCGTGAACGACTCCGCGAGAGCCGCCGCCATGAGGCCGGAGAGCGCGTCCCGGCTGGAATGCAGCATGTCGCTGCCGGCGCGGCTCACCGTCAGCAGCGAGCGGCGGCGGTCGTCGGGGTCCGGGGCCCGACTCACGAGCCCGTGCTTCTCCAGCGACGCGACGGTCGAGCCCATCGCCTGCGGGGTGATCTGCTGGAGCCGGGCGAGATCGGCGATCGTGAGCGGGCCGCTGCGGTCGATCTGCGCGAGCACGGTCAGCTCGGGGGTCGTCACGCTGCCGTCCCGGTGGGTCTCGCGGGTGCGTCGCTTGAGCATCCCCACCGCCACCTGGATCGCGGTGGCGGTGGAGAGATTCAGGGCTTCACGCGAGTCCATGGAGGAACCGTAACCCAACCAGATTTAGAAGGCCAGGCTTGCAATAAAAAACTTGGAAGACTAGCCTTCTAATCGCCCACGTGAAGCATGGCCCGCAGACAAAGGGGTGCGCATGTCACTCACCGAAGAGCAGTCAACGGTCACTCCGGCGGCCGGTGGCAACCTGTTCTCCTGGCGTTTCACCACGCCCCTGTTCCTGGGCTCGGCGCTCAATCCCGTCAACAGCTCGCTGATCGCGACGGCGCTGCTGCCGATCGCCCGTGACCTGGGCGTCCAGATCGGCCAGACCGCCGCGCTGGTGTCTGCGCTCTACCTGGCCAGCGCGATCACCCTGCCCACCGCGGGCAAGGCCGCCGAGGTGTTCGGGCCCCGTCGGGTCTTCATGACCGGCATCGCGCTGGTCATCCTCGGCGCCGCCTTCGGCGGCCTCGCGCAGAGCCTGTGGATGCTGCTCGTCAGCCGGGTCGTGATCGGCCTGGGGACCGCGTGCGCGTACCCGACGGCGATGCTGATCATCCAGCGCCGCGCGCGGGAGGCCGGGAGGGCCAAGCCGCCCGGCGGCGTCCTGGGCGGACTGATGATCGCCGGGATCGCCACCGCCTCGCTCGGTCTGCCCCTCGGCGGCGTCCTGGTGAACGCCCTGAGCTGGCGGTCCATATTCTTCGTCAACGTGCCCGTCGCGGTCGCCGCGCTCGTAGCCGCGGCCGTCTGGATCCAGCCCGATCCGAGGCGCGGCACGCGGATGCGCGCCCGGGAGATCTCCTCCAAGCTCGACACCCTCGGCTTCCTGGGCTTCGTCGGGGCGATGCTGACGCTGCTGGTCTTCCTGTTCGGGCTGCCGACCGCGCACTGGTGGGTACTGGGGCTGTCCGCGCTCTTCTGGGCCGGGCTGGTGTGGTGGGAGCTGCGCGCCGGCACCCCGTTCCTGGACGTGCGGCTGCTGGCGTCCAACGCCGGACTGGCCAACACCTACGCGCGGTTCGGACTGACCCAGCTCTGCGCGTACGTCGTCCTGTACGGCATCACCCAGTGGGTCGAGAGCGTCCGCGGCTTCAGTGAGTCCACCGCGGGACTGCTCCTGCTGCCCATGACCGTGGTCTCCGGGGTGATCATCCTTCCGCTGTCCCGGCGCGGGCTGGTCCGGGGCCCGGTCGTGACGGCCTCCGCCGCCGTCCTCCTCGGCTCGATCGGCGTCCTGCTGCTCAGCTCGACCGCCTGGATCGGCCTCGTCCTCGCGCTGACCCTGGTCTTCGGGCTCGCGATCGGGCTCTCGACGGCGGGCAACCAGACCGCGCTGACCCAGCACGCGCCGGCCGAGCAGACGGGCACCGCGGCCGGGCTGCTGCGTACCTTCGGCTACGTCGGCTCGATCGGCGCCAGCGCCGTGACCGGCCTGGTCTTCCACCACAACGTCACCGACCACGGCGTCCACCAGATCGGCTGGATCATGACGGCCGCCGGGGTCCTGCTGGTGACGCTCACACTCACCGACCGCACCCTGCGGCCGGTGCGGCACCGCCCGCCCGACGTCGCCGCCACCTCCGACTGAATTTCCATCACCATCACCCATCAGTAAGGGAAAAGCCATGCCCATCACTGCCATCGACCCCAACACGGCCCTCATCGTCGTCGACCTCCAGGCCGCCGCACGGCAGATGCCGACGGTGCACCCGTTCGACAGCGTCCTGGCCAACGCGGTCCGGCTCGCCGACGCGTTCCGGGCCAAGAAGCTGCCCGTCGTGCTGGTCAACGTCGCCGGCGGCGCGCCGGGCCGGACCGAGCGCGGCTTCGGGGCCGGGGTGCTCCCGGACGGCTGGACGGAGCTGCTCCCGGAGCTCAACCAGCAGCCCGGCGACAAGACCGTCACCAAGTACACCTGGGGTGCGTTCCAGAACACCGATCTGGCGGAGCACCTGGGCGAACTCGGTGTCACCCAGGTGGTCGTCTGCGGACTGTCCACCGCCATCGGGGTGGAGTCCACGGCCCGTCAGGCCCACGAGCACGGCTTCCACGTGGTGCTGCCGGTCGACGCGATGACCGAGCTGGACGCCGCCGCGCACGAGAACTCGGTCGAGCGCATCTTCCCCAGGCTCGGCGAAACTGGGACCACGGCGGAGGTGCTCGCCCATCTGGGCTCCTGACAGCCCACCGGCCCGCCCGGCCTGAGCCCGCGCGGCCGGCTCAGGCCAGCCAGGTCAGCCACGCGCTGCCCGGCGGCGAAGCGGCCCGCGCGGCCTACCTCCGGCCGCGGGAGGACGTCTTCCTGGAGGCCGCCCGGGACGACGACTGGCTCGGCGTCCAGGCCTACACCCGCACCCTGATCGGCCCCGACGGACCGCTTCCGGTGCCGGACGAGGCCGAACGGACCCTCATGGGATGGGAGTTCCACCCCGGCGCGCTCGGCGACGCACTGCGGCACACCGCCCCCACCGCCCCCGGCGTCCCGCTGATCGTCACCGAGAACGGCATCGCCACCGCGGACGACGCCCGCCGGGTGGCCTACACCGCCGGCGCGCTCCAGGGGATGGCCGCCGCGATGGCCGACGGCGTCGACGTGCGCGGCTACTTCCACTGGAGCGCCCTGGACACCTACGAGTGGGGCCGCTTCGCACCCACCTTCGGCCTGATCGCCGTCGACCGGCGGACCTTCGCCCGGACGCCCAAGCCCTCCGCCGCCTGGCTCGGCGCGGCCGGCCGCAGCCGGGTCCTGCCCACCGCCACGGCCTGAGCCACCGCCGTCCGTCCCCGTCCCCGCGCCGGGTCTTCGCGTCCGCTCCGTCCGCCCCGTCCGCCCCGTCCGCCCCGTCCACACGGCAGTCGACGCGCCAGTCGGGCCCACCGAGTACCCGATGCCCCCGCCACACCCGCCGGGCGTTAGCATCCACACAGCCGGGCCCGACGGCCCGGAACACGTGGAACGGAAGGCGGAGACTGCCATGGGAATCGAGATCCAGGTCGAGCCCCTGGGCGACCACGAGCACCTGGTCCGGGTCCGCGAGGGGGCCGCCGAGGCCGAGACCCGGATCCGGGTCACCGACGGCATCCTCGACCTGCCGCAGATCGCCGACGCCGACGAGACCAGGATCATCCACGAGACGGTGGTCTTCCTCGTCGAGCGCCAGCCCGTCATCGACATCCCGCCGATGATCGACCTCGACGACCTCGCGGACGCCTACGGCTCCCCCTACGTGGACTTCCTCAGCCGGCGCCTCGCCGCGCGGTAGCCCACGGCGGACACCGAGCCGGGCACGCGGCGAACTCGTCGCCCGTGCCCGGCTCCTCCCGCTCCCGCCCGGCATCCCGCGCGCGAGTGCCGCCGGGGTGAGGGTGAGGCGTGGTGGGTGGCACCGCCGGGAGCCCGGTGATGACGGTGCCGAGGCCGGTGGTCCCGGGAGCCCGGGTCGACGCCGGCGCACGAGCACCTCTTCGTCGGCCGGCCACGATCCCGCGCGACGACGACCACCACCCGCACGAGGCACCCCCGGCCGCCCGGGAGCGGAGATCGACGCCATCCTCGTCGACAACCCCCACGCGGCCCTGACCGGCCCCCGCCCGCCGCGCCCGCCGCGTTCCCGACCGACCTGCCGACCGCCCGATCGCCCGACCAACCGACCGGTGTCGGAGCCGGTCGTGAAGCATCGCGCGATGTTCGAAAGCCCGACGGCCCCTCCGCGCGGGCGGCCTTCCGCACCCCCTGCCGGGCCTCGACCGGAGTGCCGCGGCAACCGCATGAGCGCACGGACCGACCGGCGCTGACCCCCCGTCGGCGGAACGCGCCACGCACTCGGCGGTATTCGAAGGTTGCTTGACCAGATGTCATGAATGAGTGTGAAATCTAGCACTGATGCCCGATTTATTCTTTTTTTATCACTCATGGGGTGGTTGTGGGCATCCGTTCGGACGGGTCCTCGAAAGGCGGGACTGCATGGACTGGTTGAGGGGGCGGCCTCCGGCCGCCTTGGCTGCGCACGGTGCGGGGGGCTCGCGGTCGTCGCGAATATCCCCGTCCGGGGCGCGCAGGGGGATGGCGCTGGCGTTGACGCTGGCGCTGTTGCTGACGATGGTCAGCCTGGCGGCGCGGTCATGGGCGGCGCCGGTGCACGAGATCACCGGCCGGTGGGCGGGCACGGTTCCCGCCCAGGTGGCCGCCGGTGAGGTGGTGACCGCGGAGTGGCGGGTCAACGTCAACGACGACCAGGCCGCTCCCTCCAACGGGCCGGTGGACAACGTCAGGTTCCAGGTGACCCTGCAGCACGGCACCTTCGGCGCCGTACCGGAGGCCTGCCTGACCAAGGGCGTCACGCCGGCGTCCTCGCTGTCGGCCGACAAGGCCACCCTGACCTGCAACCTGGGCACCCAGCAGCAGGGCACGGCCACCGTCGTCCAGACCGCCGTGGTGGCCGACGGCGCGACCGGTGACAAGGTCTCCGCCACCGGCACCATCGCCGGGCAGACCGCGACCGTCCCGGAGATCCCGATCAAGAACGCCTTCGGGATGGACATGGTCTGGAACACGCCGACCAGCGTCTTCCAGGACGGCAGCACCTACTTCGACGTCGACTTCGAGTGGACGCTCAACCTGAAGAAGGGCAGCGAGGCCGGACCGGACTCGGTCAGCCACATCCTGAAGGTGGCCCCGTCCGCCGGCACCCTCCAGGCCGGCCCGAACGCCTGTGCCCCGTTCAGCGCGGGCTGGGCGGCCGAGCACCCGTGGTCGGGGGGCTCGCACCCGGCCGATCAGAGCGCGCCGTTCGTGAAGTCCTGCACGCTCACCCCGACCGGCAACGCCAACGAGTTCAAGCTGACGCTCACCGGCATCGACTACTCGCGGGCGCAGGTGCCCACCAAGGACTCACTGGGCCAGGCCCTGCCGAGCGACCGGGCCGCGGTGGCCAGCGGCTCGGTGTGGTTCCGGATCACGACCGCGACCGACAAGCAGGTCACCGTACAGCTCGACGCCTCGGCCCCGACCTACACCTCCGTCAACGGCCAGACCGCCCAGGACGACCCGTCGAACAACAAGTCCGGCAAAGTCGTCGAGGCCGGTGGCTTCAACCAGGCATGGGGGCTGCGTACGGGCGGTTCCTGGCACGACGACAACTACCGGGCGTCGGCGGGCAGCAAGGTCCAGGGCATCGTCTCCAGCCAGGCCGCCACCCAGTCCATGCCCGGGAGCACCAAGCTCGGCCTGTGCGACGTGATCGACACCCGGTACGTGACGTTCGAGGGTGTCGCGTGGAGCAGCCCCGCACTGCTGTCGCAGCTGCCGTTCGAGTACTACGTCGGCAACTCGCCCTACCTGGACCCGAACTCCGGCAGCTACGACCCCGGCGCGTTCGACTGCGGCACCGGTGGCGCCGACCGCGGGGCTCCGGGCTGGGTGACCACTGCGCCCGCCGATCCGAGCACGGTGAAGGCGGTGCGGGCCAACTTCCTGCGCTCCGATCTCGACCCGGCGCTCGCGGCGACCTGGGCCACCGCGATTCTCCTGGACCTGCGGATCAAGAACGGTGTCCCCGCCGGAACGGATGTCTGGACCTGGGGCCAGTACCGCCAGGGCGCCGGCTGGTTCTCCAACACGTGGGCCCTGGTCAACACGCCCAACGCCCGCTACCCCAGCACCACCGGCAGCCGTGACATCCTGCGGATCGTCGCGGTGACCCCCGCGATCTCCAAGTCGGGTGACCGCACCGTCGTCAAACCGGGTGAGCCCGCCGGCTTCACGCTCACGTACTCCGCCAACGGCGGCAACAGCGTGCCACCGACGGTGAACGACTACAAGATCGTGGACACCCTGCCGGTCGGCATGACGTACGTCACCGGCTCCGCCCGCCCCGAGCCGGCCATCACCACCTCCGGCGGGCAGCAGGTCCTCACCTGGACCCTGAACGGGGTGGCCACCAACGTGGAGCACTCCCTGACCTACCAGGCGGTGGCCGATGCCAAGGCGACCCCCGGGCAGACATTGAAGAACTCGGCGACGGCTTCGTACGGCGGCCAGGACTCGGCCGTCGCCACGGCATCGGTGACACTCTCGGCGACCGGTCTGACGACGATCGGGAAGAGCCCGGACGCGCCGTTCATCCCGAACGTGAAGGGTGACGGGAAGGGTTCGGGTTCGTGGACGGTGACGCTCAGGTCGTACGACCCGGCGCCGCAGGCCTTCACGGACACGATCGACGTGCTGCCGTACAAGGGTGACGGGCGCGGGACGTCGTACTCGGGCTCGTACAAGCTGGAGTCGGTGACCCCGGCGGCGGGCGCGAAGGTGTACTACACCACCACCGCTCCCGGGTCGCTGTCCGACGACCCGGGTGACCCGATGAACGGCAAGGCCGGTGACATCACGGGCAACAGCGTGGCGTGGACGGAGACGTTCACCCCGAACGCGACCGCGGTGCGCGTGATCGGGCCCGCGCTGGCCCCGGGCGCACGCCAGCAGTTCAAGGTGGCCGTGGCCACGGACGGCGCGGTGGGCGGCGACAAGCTCGTCAACCGGGCCCAGGCCCGCGACGGGCACACCGAACTGGTGATGCGCACCTCGGCGCCGATCACGGTGGCGAACTACTACTCGGCGTCCCTGAAGAAGTACGTGCAGGGCGTGGACGGGCAGTGGCGCGACGCCAACGAGGCGGCGGACTACCCGGTCTTCCGGTACGGCGACACGGTGAAGTACCGGATCACGGTGACCAACACCGGTCAGGGCACGCTCACCAATGTGAAGGTCTCGGACGACAAGTTCCCGCAAGCGGGCGCCTTCACGGTCGCCTCACTGGCCCCGGGAGCGAGCGAGTCGCACGAGTTCAGCACCGTGCTGGACACCTCGGTGTCGGGCACGTTCGTCAACACCGCCTCCGCGACGGCGGACACCCCGCCGGACTCGGGTGTGCCGCCGGTCATCCCACCGGACCCGGCCGGCATCGAGGTGGCCAACTACGCGGTGACCAAGGTCGCCGACCCGGCCTCCGGGCAGACCGTCGCCCCCGGCGACAAGGTCACCTACACGGTGAAGGTCAAGCAGCAGGGTTCGGTTCCGGCCCAGGCCTCGCTCTCGGACGACCTGTCGAAGGTGCTGGACGACGCCGCCTACAACGGCGACGTCAAGGCCTCGGCGGGCACAGCCCAGGTCAAGGACGGCGTGCTGACGTGGAACGGCACCGTCCCGGTCGGCGGCGAGGCGACGATCACCTACTCGGTGACCGTCAAGCCCGGCGGTGACGCCGAACTCGTCAACGCCGTGCTCTCGCCCGGCTGCGCGACGGCCCCGGACGGCGGCACGCCCGGCTGCACCACCCACCACGACGTGGGCTCGTACACCTTCTCCAAGGTCTCGGACCCCAAGTCGGGTTCCACGGTCCAGGTCGGCGACAAGGTCACCTACACCGTCACCGTGAACCAGCACGGCAAGGCGGAGATCAAGGGCGCGACCGTGGTCGACGACCTGTCGAAGGTCCTCGACGACGCCGGTTACAACGGTGACGTCAAGGCATCGTCGGGGGCGGCGGAGGTCAAGGACGGCAAGCTCACCTGGACCGGCGACCTCCCCGTCGGCGGCACCACCACCATCACCTACTCCGTCACCGTCAACGGCGGCGGCGACACCAAGCTCCACAACACCGTCACCACCACCGACAACAAACGCGGCACCTGCGACCAGACGATCGGTTGCGAGACCGACCACACCTACGGGACCTACGTCTTCGCCAAGTCGGCGGAGCCGAAATCGGGTTCGACGGTGCAGGTCGGTGACAAGGTCACCTACATCGTCACGGTGAAACAGCAGGGTGCGGGTGCCGTCGCGGGTGCGACGGTGACCGACGACCTGTCGAAGGTCCTCGATGACGCCGGCTACAACGGCGACGTCAAGGCCTCCTCGGGCACGGCCGAGGTCAAGGACGGCAAGCTCACCTGGACCGGCGACCTCCCCGTCGGCGACACCACCACCATCACCTACTCCGTCACCGTCAACGGCGGCGGCGACACCAAGCTCCACAACACCGTCACCACCACCGACAACAAACGCGGCACCTGCGACCAGACGATCGGTTGCGAGACCGACCACACCTACGGCAGCTACCGCTTCGCCAAGGTCTCCGATCCCAAGTCCGGCTCCACCCTCCAGGTCGGCGACAAGGTCACCTACACCGTCACCGTCACCCAGAAGGGCAACGGCGACGTCAAGGGCGCCACGATCACCGACGACCTGTCGAAGGTCCTCGACGACGCCACCTACAACAGCGACGTCAAGGCCACCACCGGCACGGCCGAGGTCAAGGACGGCAAGCTCACCTGGACCGGCGACCTCCCCGTCGGCGACACCACCACCATCACCTACTCCGTCACCGTCAACGGCGGCGGCGACACCAAGCTCCACAACACCGTCACCACCACCGACAACAAACGCGGCACCTGCGACCAGACGATCGGTTGCGAGACCGACCACACCTACGG
>NZ_JBHUAF010000184.1:0-15994 GCF_042789895.1 Kitasatospora sp. NPDC056783 | reverse complement strand
CACTCCCCGTGCGCGACGTCGCCGGCCGTCCGGGGGCCACGGGCCGCCGCCCCCGCCCGCGCCCTCCGCTACCGCTCGAACCACCGTCCGACTATCGTCAGTTGGCGGAAGCTATCGAAATCCCCAGCCCGATCCGCCGGCCGCCTCCGGCCCGGCCGGCAGGAGGCAGCGGTGGCCACACGACTCTCCGACGACGGCAGGACCGGGCGGCTGCGCCCGGCCCGTACCGGTGTGGAACCGGACCACCCCCGGTACAAGTGGGTGGCCCTGTCCAACACCACGCTGGGCACCTTGATCGCCACCGTCAACGCCTCGATCGTCCTGATCTCACTGCCCGCGATCTTCAACGGCATCGGCCTGGACCCGCTCCGGCCCGGCAACGTCGGCTACCTGCTGTGGATGCTGATGGGCTACATGCTGGTCACCGCCGTCCTGGTGGTCACCCTCGGCAGGCTGGGCGACATCCACGGCCGGGTGCGGATCTACAACGCCGGATTCCTGATCTTCACCCTCACCTCGGTGGCCCTCTCCCTCGACCCGCTGCGCGGCGGGCCGGGGGCACTGTGGCTGATCGGCTGGCGGGTGGTCCAGGCGGTCGGCGGCTCGATGCTGATGGCCAACTCCGCGGCGATCATCACCGACGCCTTCCCGGCCCGCCAGCGCGGCACGGCCCTCGGCGTCAACATCGTCGCGGGCATCGCCGGGGCCTTCATCGGCCTGGTCCTCGGCGGGCTCCTGGCCGAGTGGAACTGGCGGTCGATCTTCTGGGTCAACGTGCCGATCGGCGTCCTGGGCACCGTCTGGGCCTACCGCTCGCTGCGCGAGACCGGGGTCCGCGGGCCCGCCCGGCTCGACTGGTGGGGCAACATCACCTTCGGCGTCGGCCTGACCGCCCTGCTCGCCGCGATCACCTACGGCATCCAGCCGTACGGCGGCCACACCATGGGCTGGACCAACCCCTGGGTGCTGGCCGGGCTGTTCGGCGGAGTGGCGCTGCTGGCCGTCTTCTGCCTGGTCGAGCGCCGGACGCCCGAGCCGATGTTCCCGCTCTCGCTCTTCCGCGACCCGGTCTTCGCCGGCGGCAACGCCGCCACGCTGCTGGGTTCGATCGCCCGCGGCGGACTCCAGTTCATGCTGATCATCTGGCTCCAGGGCATCTGGCTGCCGCTGCACGGCTACGACTACGCCGACACCCCGCTCTGGGCGGGCATCTACCTCGTCCCGCTGACCGTCGGCTTCCTGGCCGCCGGACCGGTCTCCGGGTACCTCTCGGACCGCGCCGGGGCCCGGCTCTTCGCCGCCGGCGGGCTGGTGGTGATGGCGCTCTCCTTCGCCGGGCTGCTCCTGCTGCCCACCGACTTCGGCTACCCGTGGTTCGCCCTGCTGGTCTTCCTCAACGGCCTCGGCGGCGGCCTGTTCGCCGCGCCCAACACCTCGCTGATCATGTCGAGCGTGCCGGCCGCGGCCCGCGGCGCCGCCTCCGGCATGCGGGCCACCTTCCAGAACGCCGGCATGGTGCTGTCGATCGGCGTCTTCTTCTCTCTGATGGTGGCCGGCCTGGCCGGTTCGCTGCCGCACACCCTCACCGCCGGGCTGACCGCCCAGGGCGTCCCCGCCGCCGACGCCCGCACCATCGCCTCGCTGCCGCCGGTCGGCACGCTGTTCGCCGCCTTCCTCGGCTACAACCCGGTCCAGCAGCTCCTGGGCCCGCACGTGCTCGGCCGGCTGCCACCGGAGAACGTCCGGACACTGACCGGCCGGGAGTTCTTCCCGCAGCTGATCTCCGGGCCCTTCCACGACGGGCTGGTGGTGGTGTTCTGGCTGGCGATCGCGATGTCACTGGTCGCCGCGGCCGCCTCGCTGATCCGCGCCCGGCCCCGGCCCGCCACCGTGGACGGCGACGACCCACCGGCCGCCACTGCCCCGGCCGTCCCGCCTGTCCCACCCGTCCCGCCGCCGAAGGAGTCCGGGCCGTGAGCGCGGACGGCGACCGAAGCGCGGACGGCGACGGACTCTCCGCCGAGGCCGTGGTCCGGCTCCGCCTGGCGATCGGCCGGCTCCACCGCCAGCTGGTGCGCGCCTCCGGCGACCAGGACCTCACCGCCGCCCGGCTCTCCGCCCTGGCCCGGGTGAAGCAACACGGGCCGCTGCGGCTCGGCGAGCTCGCCGCCCACGAGGGCGTGGCGGTGCCGTCCATGGTCCGCACCGTCACCCCGCTGGTCGCCGACGGCCTGGTCGCCAGGACCCCGGACCCGCGGGACGGCCGCTCCCAGCTGCTCGCCCCCACCCCGCTCGGCCTGGAGACCCTCACCCGGATCCGCCGCGAACGCACCGCCCTGCCGGCCGGCCGGGGCACCCGGCTCACCCCGGAACAGTGCCGCGCGCTGGAGGCGGCCCTGCCCGTCCTGGAACTGCTCCTGGAGGAGCCCGGCTGACCCGCCGCCACCGGCCCCCTCCGGTCCCGGCAGCGCCCGTCCCGCATCGGGGCCGGCGTGAAGGCGCCGTCGGGTCACGCGGGCCAGGGCACCGACGTCTCCACCCCGGTGGTGTAGTCGACGCCGGGGACGTCCCAGCCGTAGAGCTGCCGGAACTGGTCGTAGAACCAGGCGGCTCCGGCCGGGTCGGCGGCCAGCGCGGCCGCCGGGTCGGCCCACAGCCCGCGCACCCGCTCCTGCACGGCGGGATCGAGCTCCCAGCCGTCCAGGCGGATCCGGCCCTGCTCGTCGAGGGTCAGCGGCTTCGCGCCGGTCAGCTGCTCCCAGAGCTCCACGGCCTGGTCGTCGGTGGTGTGCCAGCCGTCCTCGCCGAGGACCTCGCGCAGCAGCGAGGTGTAGAGGGCGATGGACGGGATGGCGGTGGACGCCTGGGTGACGGCCGCGCCCGCGACGACGGTGAACGCCCGGCCGCGGTCGGCCAGCGGTCCGTCCTGGAGCCGGCGGGCGGTGGCCTCCAGGTGTTCCTTGGCGGCACCGATCGTGCCCTGCCGGTAGACCGGCGCGGTGATCTCGGAGCCGACGTAGGACAGGGCCACGGTGGTGAAGCCGGGACCGAGCAGGTCGGCTCCGGCCAGCGCCCGCACCCACAGCTCCCAGTCCTCGCCGCCCATCACCTTGACCGTCGCCGCCCGCTCGGCCTCGTCGGCCGGGGCGAGGTCGACGCTGCCGATCCGCGGCGCCCCGTCCTCGAAGAGCAGGGACGGCGAGGTGTAGGCCGAGCCGAGCGGCTTGATCACCGAGTGGTGGACCTCCCCGGTCGCCGGGTCGGTGCGCCGGGGCGAGGCGAGTGAGTAGACGAGGTGGTCGACCTTGCCGTAGCGCTCGGCGAGGAGCTTGAGCACCTCCTCACGGGTGGCGTCCGCGTAGGCGTCGGCGTTGACGAAGGTGACGTCGCCCCCGCCCCGCTCGACCAGGGCGGAGACCGCGGCGGTGCGGTACCAGCCGGCGGTGGCGGTGCGCCGCTCCGAGGCGGGCGTCTCGTAGGCGACGCCGACGCCCCGGATGCCGTGGCGGCGCAGCCCGGCGAGCAGGAGCGCCTGACCGTATCCGGCGCTGGCCCCGAGGACCAGGACGACCGGCGCCCGGCCGGCCGCGGCGGCGGGCTCGATGCGCTGCCACTGGCGGGCGACCGTGGCCTCGCTCCCGCTCGGGTGGGAGTTGACGATCAGGTAGCCCCGCTGCTTGGGGGTGATCTGCTGGATGCTCACGCGGTGGTGCCTCTCCGATCCGGAGATCGTGATCAAGATGTCGGTCGTCCCGGAGCCTATCCGCGCCGGTGGCCCGGGCCGTTGCCACGGCAGCACGGAAGATGCGCCCCGTGATTGTCGGGGGTCGTCCTTGCGGCGGGTGTCCCGGCTCGGCTAGGTGTACTGACCCGTGAGGTTGGGGACGCGGCGTCGGGCGCCCGCACCGCGCTGGGCACCGCCGGAATCACCGTCTACGCGGTCCTGCTGATCGCCGGCGGCAACGACGTGATCGCGTACGGGTTCGGCGTCTCCGTCAACGCGCTCACCGTGGTCCTGCGGGCGGCGCTGATCGTGCGGCCGCCGGCGGTCTTCGTGCTCACCCGGTGGCTCTGCCTGGCCCTGCAGGACCGGGACCGCTCCCGGCCGCTGGACGGCGACGAGACCGGCCGGATCGACCGGTCCCCCGACGGCGGCTTCTCCGGCCACCACCGCCCGGTGCCCGCGGCCTAGCGGTACGTGCTGCTGGCGCGCGCCGTCGCGGAGCCGGTCACCGCGCCCAAGGGGGCACCGCGCCACCAGCGGGTGCGCGCCGCGGCCGGCTCCTGGTTCCACCGCGACCTGGTCAGCAGCGCCCCGCTCAGCCCGCCGAACAGGAAGGTCACCAGGAAGCCGACCGACCAGAGCATCGGCGTCTCGAAGGACAGCGAGCCGTTCCCCATGGTGCCGATCCAGTTGAAGAACTTCACCCCGGTGGGCACCGCGATCAGGAACGACATCATCGAGACTCCCGGTCGCGGCGCCGATCCCCTCCCCGGCTCGGCGGAGGGCCCGCCCTCGCACGCCATCGCCGACCCTAACGACGGCCGGCCGGACCGCCGGGGTGCCACGCGGTGCTGTCGACCGGGTGGCACCGCCGCTCGGAGACACCCCCGTCCGGGACGCCGGGCTCAGCGCTCGCGCAGGCCGGGGACCACCTCGCGCAGGCGCTCGATGCCGATGGCACCCGCCCGCAGCAGGACCGGAACCTCGCCGGTGATGTCCACGATCGAGGAGGGCACGGCGGCCGCGGTCGGGCCCCCGTCGAGGTAGACCTCCACCGAGTCGCCCAGCATGCCCTGGGCCGCGTCGCAGTCCTGCGGCGACTCGTGCCCGGTCAGGTTCGCGCTGGAGACGGCCAACGGCCCGGTGGCTTCGAGCAGTTCGATGGCGACCGGGTGCGCGGGCATCCGCACCGCGACCGTACCGTTGGTGTCGCCGAGGTCCAGCTCGACCGACGCCAGGTGGCGGGCGACGACGGTCAGCCCGCCCGGCCAGAACGCCTTGACCAGGTCCCGGGCGCGCTCCGTCACCTCGACCAGCCCGTCCAGCGCCTCCGGCGAGCCGACCAGCACCGGCGAGGGCATGTTGCGGCCCCGGCCCTTGGCACGCAGCAAGCGGTCCACCGCCTCCGGCGCGAAGGCGTCCGCGCCCACCCCGTACACGGTGTCCGTGGGCAGGACGACCAGCTCACCGCGGCGCACCGCGGCCACGGCCTCGCGCAGCCCGGCTGCGCGCTCGGACGGGTCCGAGCAGTCAAAACGACGAGTCATCAGGGGTCTCCACCGGCGGGCCGCCGGCCCGCACCGTTCCTCCGGCCCGGCCACCTCTCCGGCCGGACACGACCTGGTCAGCCTACCCGGCCCCGGCCGGCGCCCCGGTCGGGCCCGGTGCCGGCGGCCCGACCGGCGGCCTCGGCCGTCCGGGTGACGCGGGGCGCCGGCCCCGCACCCGCCCGTCCTCCCGGGGGCGGGCGGCGGCGAGCGGACGTAGGTTGCGCACATGAGCAGTGACGAGACGGTCCCGGCCGTGGGCGTACGCCCGCTGGACGAGGTGTTCGCCGCGCTCGACAAGGTCAACCGGCGCCCCCGGCCCTGGACCGGGTTCGAGCACGGCGTGCTCGGCGCCTACCGGTGGGCGGCCGGCGCCCAGGTCGCGGCCCCGGTCACCGCCGCGGCCATGGCCATGGCCACCACCGGGCCGTGCCACGCGCAGTTGCTGGCCGAGTGCCAGGCCGCCGCCGTGGGCCTCCACCGGGCGCGCGCCCAGGGGTCCGACCACCGGTACCTCCTGGGCGTCCACCGGGCACTGGCGTGGCTCTGCGGACTGCACGAGGACCGCCCCTGAACCGTGGCGCGCGGCGCTGAACGGGGGGCGACGGCTCGGTACGGCCACGTGGTCCGGCGGTGCGCGCGGTTCGACGGTCCGAGCGGTTCGACGGTGCGCGCGGTTCGACGGTGCGCGCGGTCCAGTTGACGTGGTGGCTGCCGGTAGGACCGCACCGGAATCTCCCCTCCGGCCGGAGCCGGCCCCGGGAGAGCGGGCCGGTCCCGCCCGGCCCGTCTCCACCACCCCGCGCGTACCGCCTGGGCGAACCGGCCGGCCGCCCGCTTCCGCTCACCGGCGGTGGCGGCCGCCCCGGCGGCGGCGCGGCGGGGCCACCCGGGGCGCGGGCAGGAAGAGACGGGCCAGCTCGCGGCCCAGGTTGACGCCGATGGCGAGCGCCATCGCCATCGCGCCGGCCCGGCTGACACCGCTCAGCCCGACCTCGGGCTCGCCCCGGACGAAGGCGAGCAGCCCGAAGTAGAGCACCGAGCCGGGCAGCAGCGGCCCCAGCGCGGCGGTGATGTGCGGCAGCGCCGAACTCCCCCGGCAGCGCGCCATGAGCTGGCCGGACAGGCCCACCAGCCCGGCGGCCAGACCGGTGGCCAGGATCGGCTCGCCGCCCGCGTTCACCAGCACCCCGTAGGTGGTCCAGCCGGCCGCGCTGTTCAGCATGACGGCGGGCAGGGTCGCCGGCTCGGTGTTCAGCAGCACCGCGAAGGCCAGTGTGAGCAGGACGGCGGCGGCGAGTTGCAGCGGCGGGTTCACCGCCCCGTGCGGGGCCGCCTGGGCCGCGAGGTCCGCGCCGTTGTTGACGCCCACGTAGAGCACCGTCATCACCCCGATCACCACGGCGGCCATCAGGTAGAGCGCTTCGAGCAGCCGGGCGGCGGCGGTGAGGTAGAACCCGGCCAGTCCGTCCTGGGCCGCCGCGACCATCGGCCACCCCGGCAGCAGCGCGTACAGCCCTCCGGTGATCACCACCGATCCGCGCAGGTGCAGCCCGTTGAACGAGAGCAGGATGCCGATCACGGCGGCCGGTACCGCCGCCACCACGAACTGGTAGAACGCGGGCAGGTCGTGGCGCGCCACCAGTGCCGAGAGCCGCTCGCCCGTCAGCGCGGCGACGACGGCGCTGGCGAACACCAGCCAGGCCCGGGCATCGGCCCGGCCGCCGATCAGCAGCGTCGCGGCCCCGGCCATCCCGCCGAAGCTGATCCCGAGCAGCCGGCCGGAGTAGCGGCGGCCGTGCCGGCGCTCGGCCACCAGGCGGGCGTGGGCCTCGGGGACGGCCATCGCGCCGACCGTCATCTCGGTGACCAGCCGGAACACCGCGGCCAGCCGCGCGTAGTCGACGGCCGGACGGCGGACCGAGCACCCGACCGACAGCGAGGGCTCCGACGGGCCGGGCTGGTGGGAGATCGCCACCCGGGTGAAGGTGACCTGGGGGTCGCAGGGGTGGACCCGGTAGGCACGCGCGACGGCGAGCATGGCGGCTTCGACGTCCTCCGCCGCCTCACCGCTGGCCAGTAGCAGTTCGCCGACCAGCAGCGCGAGATCCAGCACCCGGGCCGGCTCGGCGTCGGCCGGAGGGTCCGCGCCGGCCCCCTCCGGTTCCGGCTGCCGGTCCGCCGTCGGGGTGCGCAGCAGGGACAGCATCGCGTCGGGCCAGGGGGCCGCGGCGCCGTCGCCCTCCGGCTCTCGGCGGGCGCCCGGCCCGGGGCTCGCGGGCGGCGGGCCCGCCGGCGGAGGACCTGCCGACGGGAGGCTCTGGGGCGGGTGTCCCTGCGGCAGGTGTCCCTGCGGCGGCACCCGGGTGGGACGTCCGTCCGGGTCGGCAGGCGCGCCGAGCTGCTCGTGTTCCGTCATCGCGACTCCCTGACCCCACCCCCTCGTCGTCAACTCCGTGCAGCCGATCAAGTACCCGGAGTGATGCTGCTGCGAACGCGCCACACCCGGCACACCCGTCCGAACCGGAGCACGACCGGCCGTACACGCCCCGCCGCCCCGCGCGTGCCGACCTCGGGGCCGCCCGACCGACCGGCTCCGCACCCGGCCCGCCCTGCGGCTGGGCCGTGTCTCATCATTCGCGTCGGATCAGCGCGCGGCGCCGCGCGCCCGGCGGGAATGATGAGACACGGCCTACGAAGCGAGCAGCCCGAACCGCTCCGCGTAGTCCGCGAGGCCGTCGGCCGTCGCACCGGCCCAGCCGAGGTAGCCGTCCGGCCGGACGAGGAACACGCCCGTGCTGTACGCCTCGTAGGCCGGGATGCGGACCACCGGCACGGCGACGTCGGGCAGTCGAGCGTCGGTGCCGACGGTGAGCAGCGTCCAGTGCGGGCCGCGGAAGGCGTCGAACAGCCGGATGCCGCCCCGGCGGCCGTCCGGGGCGCGGTCGCCGGCCCGCAGCGCGTCCGCCGGGAGGTCCGGGCGGGTCTCCACGGCGAGTGCGGACTCCCGGTAGCCGAGGCCGAGTTGCCGGGTCTGCCGGCCACGGCGCTGCTCGCCGCGGTGGACCCGGCTGGACAGCTCCAGCATCGCGGCCGCGTTGGCGCGGCGCTCCTGCTCGTAGCTGTCCAGCAGGCCCGGCTCGGCCCGCCCGGCCAGGACGGCGGCCAGCTTCCAGCCCAGGTTGTAGGCGTCCTGGACGCTGGTGTTCAGCCCCTGCCCGCCGGCCGGCGAGTGGACGTGCGCGGCGTCGCCGGCCAGGAACACCCGGCCTGCCCGGAAGTGGTCGGCGAGCGCGGCGCGCGGGCGGAACTCGGAGATCCAGCGCAGTTCGGTGAGCTGCTCGGCGGTCAGGTGGGAGCGGGCCGCGACCACCTCGCGCAGGGCGTCGAGCGTGAGGTCGGCGGCCGTCCCCCCGGGGAACCGCGCGACCAGCTGGAAGTCCTCGGTGCCGGCGATCGGACAGATCCCCATCAGCCCCTCCTCGGGCTGGAACACGTGCCAGTGGTCGCGGCCCAGCCCGTCGATCCGGACGTCGGCGACCAGTACCGGGTCCGGGTCGAGGGTTTCGCCGGTCATCCCGATGCCGAGCAGCCGCCGCACCGTCGAGCGCCCGCCGTCCGCCGCGACGAGGTGGCGCGCCCGGACCGGGCCGCCGGTGGCGAACTCGGCCGTCACGCCGTCCTCGTCCTGCGCCAGGCCGACCAGCTCGCGCCCGAACGCGACCTCGCCGCCGAGTTCGCGGAGCCGCCCGTACAGCACCTGCTGGGTGCGCCACTGGGGCAGCATCAGCGCCTCGGTGTAGGGCTCGGCCTCGGTGGGCTCGGTCGGGTCGAACATCCGGCCCTCGCCCCGCGGTTCGCCGTCCTGCCAGAACAGGGTGGGCGGGTAGTGTCCCGCCTCCGCGAGGACCCGGTCGAGCACGCCGAGGTCGTCGAGCACCTCCAGCGTGCGCGGCTGGAGGCCCTTGCCGCGCGAGCCGGGGAAGAGTTCCGTGCCGCGTTCGACCACCAGCGCGGCGACACCGTGCCGGGCGAGGTCCAGCGCCAGGGCGAGCCCGGTGGGCCCGGCGCCGATGACCAGGACGTCCGTGTGCGGGCGGGGAGAAGTCACGGCAAGTCTCCTTAACGTTGTTAAACAGCCGTCGCCGACAGCCTGCACTTAACGGCGTTAAACTGTCAACCGTGACCCCGAGAACCCCCAAGCTCGACCGCGGCCAGGTCGTCGACGCCGCGCTGGACCTGCTGAACGAGGCCGGCCTGGACGGCCTGACCCTGCGCGCCATCGCCGCCCGGCTCGACGTCAAGGCACCCGCGCTGTACTGGCACGTCAAGGACAAGCAGGCGCTGCTGGACGAGATGGCGACCGAGATGATGCGCCGCATGACCGGCCGGGCGGGAACGGACCACCCGGAGGGCGACTGGCGGGAGACGTACCTGACGACCATGCGCGCCCTGCGCGCCGAACTGCTGCGCTACCGCGACGGCGCGAAGGTCTACAGCGGCGCCCGGTTCACCGACACGAGCTACGCGGCCGGCCTGGACGCCTCGCTGCGCGTGCTGGTCGAGGCCGGCTTCACCCCGGCGCGCGCCGCCCGCGCCTGGCAGACCGCCTACAGCTACACCATCGGCTACGTCATCGAGGAGCAGGCGATGGGCCCCAACCCCTTCGACGGCGAGGAGGGCTACGACGTGGACTCCCGCGCCGAGCGCCTGGCCGCCCACCCGCTGGCCGCCGAGTCGGGCCGGGTGATGTTCCAGGACTTCGACGAGGGCTTCGAACAGGGCCTGGCGGCGGTGCTCGCCGGCGTCGAGGCCACCCTGCTCGGCTGACGGCGCCGCCGGGCCCGCACCCGGGCCCGGCGGTGCCCCCGCTTCCCCGGCGGGACGTCAGGCCGTCATGAACTCGCCCACCCGCAGCGCCCGCCGCGCGATCCGGACGTCCCCGACGTACCCGTGGAAGACCTTGTCCAGCACCCCGGCGTACGCGTAGCCGCCCAGCATCCAGGGCCGCCCCAGTGTGGTCAGCCCGACCGCGGGCGTCGCCGGGTTGCGGGCCACCTCGCAGCCCTCCACGTACATCCGGCTGAGCTTGCCGTCGTTGACCACCGCGACGTGCCACCACCGGTCCAGCGGCAGCTGGTGCCCCCAACAGGTGGACGCCCCGGTCTGGTTGAGCGGGTAGACGCACCACTGGAGGGCCGGTGCCTCGGAGACGCTGAGCGTGACGACCGGCTCGTCCGCGTCCGTCCCGGGCCCGCTCCGGCCCGCCTCGGCGCTCGTCCCCCACCGGCTGAGCAGGGCGGACCAGCGGCTGCGCGCGGAGTCCCAGTCGGCCGGCAGCTTGAAGAAGGCCTCGACGGTGAAACCGCGTTCGAAGGTCTCCCGGTTCACCGGAGCGGTGGGCACGGTCTGGAGGTAACCGCCGCGGACCGGCGCCCGGGTGCCCCGGAACAGCAGGCTGCCGTGGCCCGGCTGGTCCGGGTGGTGCTCGGCGGACCAGCTGAGGGCACCGTCCGGCGTGCCCGGGGCGCTCTGCCAGAGCAGGTCGTTGCCCTGCCCGGTCAGGTCCTTGACGACCTGCCGCGGGGAGACGGCCGTCCCGTCCCCGCCCCCGTTGTCGAAGCGCCAGTAGGCCACCGTGTCGCGCACCAGCAGCTCGCTCGCCCGGCGCGCCGGGCGCTGCGGGCGGGGCGCGAAGCCGGCGAAACGGCGGTCGAAGTCGATCGCGAGCGAGAAGCGGTCGACGTCCGAGGTCAGTTCGGCCTCCTGGGCCGCCAGCTTGTTGCGCTCCTCGGCGGCGGTCTGCTGGATCCACGGCGAGAAGGTCGACACGTCGACGGTGTTCCGGTCGAGGTCGAAGCGGTACGCCCGGATCATCGCCGCGCCGCCGTAGTAGCGGTCCTGGTAGTTGGTGATGTGGACGTGCACGTCGTGGCCGGCCTTGTTCTTCAGCACGGTGCGCCCGGGCGGCCAGTAGTGCCCGTTGACGGTCAGGAAGACCTGGTCGTTGCCGCTGATCAGCCGCTCCCAGAGCCGCTTGCCGTAGTCGGACAGCTCGGCGCGGCCGCTGTCGTCGGCGTGCGCCAGGTCGTGGGTGGTCAGGATCACCGGGAGCTCGGGGTTGGCCGCGATCACCCCGTTCGCCCAGGCGAAGCCCGCGTCGGAGAGCCGCCAGTCCAGCGAGAGCACCATCCAGTCGCGGCCGCCCGCGCGGAACACGTGGCAGGTGTTGTAGCCGTCCGGGCTGGAGCCGCGGTACCCGGAGGTGCGGGCGGCCCGGGCCTTGCCGAAGGTCTCCAGGTACGGGGTGCTGCCGCGCTGGTCGTCGGTCGAGGAGCGGACGTCGTGGTTGCCGGCGAGCACGCCGTAGGCCGCGCCGGCGTCGTCCAGCAGGCCGAACACCTTGGTGACGGCGGCGTACTCGACGGCCAGTCCGTTCTCGGTGACGTCGCCGAGGTGGGCCAGGAAGACGATGTTGTCGTCCGTACCGTCCTCCCGGTTGACCCCGCCGTCCAGCACGTAGCGGATCGACGCCTCCAGCGGCGCCGGGTGGATCCGGTCCTGGTCGAACAGGTACTGGGTGTCCGGCATGACGACGACGGTGAACTGCCGGGCGTCCGGGTCCGGCTGCCAACGCCCGTGGCCCTTGCCCTTCTTCGGCTTCTTCGCCGCCCCGCCGGGCCCGTCGTCGGCCTCCGCCCCGGCCGCCTGCGCGGGCACCGCCCCGAGCAGCCCGAGCCCGGCGGTGCCGACCCCGGCGCCCAGCAGACCGGCCCCGCGCAGGAACCGGCGCAGGCCGGCCGCGGCCGGCCCCTCCCCGTCCAGGTCGGCGGTCCGCGGGCAGCCGCACTCGTGCTCGGTCGCCTGGTTGTCGTGCATGTTCGCTCCCGGAAGTGGTGTGGGCCCCGACGGTACGTACCGGGATCGGGCGGAGATCATCGGGCGGGCCACGCTCCGCTGAACAGCGGCCGAACCCGCCGGACCGGAGGGGGACCGACGGGAGCGCGGGGGCAGGGCCGGGACCGGGCCGGGCGGAGTTCATGAGCCGGCCCGGGGGTTCCCGTGGGTCCGTGGGCCGGCGCACCGCGCCGGACCTCGGACAACCGCTTCCGGGCCACAACCATCCCACCGGGTCTGGCCCGGTGGCCGTTCGGCAGACCCCGGGTTTGCATGGACTCACCCGAGCCCCCAGCGATCCGGAGGTAACGCCGTGTACGAGATGTGGGCCGAGCACGACCCGGCGGTGTCCCCGCCCGCCGTGGTGTGGCACGTGGTGGCGAAGGACGACGCGTCCTCGTCGTTGTGCGGGCGCTTCCTCGAACCCTCCCAGCGCGTCGTCCCGGCAGCGGACGGTACCGGTGCGGCCGGGCCGGACCGGTACTGCGACCCCTGCCTGGTCACCGTGCGCGAGGCCTTGGCCGCCAGCGCCCGGTGACCGTCCGGTGCGATGTGTCCGCCGCTGCTCTCCGCTTGCCCTCCCCGGGGTTTCCTTCGTCCGTTCGTCTCGTCGATCCGATCGTTCCGATGCCTCAGGGCAGCGGCACCGCCATCAGGCACGGGTGCCGGCTGCCGACGCCGGGAGCTGCCAGGACGGTGGCCACCTCTCCGGTGATCTCCACCCGGAGGCCGCCGTCCGCGCTCTCCCAGACGAAGCCCCCGTCCGGTCCCACGTTCTGCGTCTCGTGCACGACGACGACGCACAGCGGAGCGTGTCCACCGATCGCGCCGGGGAGTGTCACCGCACAACGGCGGGCGAGGCTTTCCATCACCGCCTCCTTCTCTCCCACCCTGTGCCATCGATTCTCCACCCGACCCGACCGCTTGTACACGGACGAGCTGCCACCGGCAGGCGCGCCGCGGAGGTTCCGCTCTCGCGTATGCCCGGCCCCGTCACGGTTACACACGGTCGGGACCGCCGGGACGGGACCCGCCGGGTGCACCGGAGCCCCGGGCCGAGAGCCGCCGAGTACGGGCGTGGCGTGAGACGACACCGCACCGGCCGAGCCAGAGGAGCCCGCCCGTGGGAGTGAACGGCACCGGCCGGCGGCCCGCACCGCTGGGCGTCCGCCGCCCCCGGGTGCCGCCCCACCGGGCCCGTGCGGCGGCGCCGGGCCTGGGACAGCCGTCCGGGGACCGCGTCTCCCCCGGGCTGCGGACGGCCGCCGGGTACACCTGGCGGCTGGCCCTGCTGGGGCTCGCCGCCTTCCTGGTCGTCCAGGTCCTGACCCGGCTCGAACTGCCCGTCGTCGCCGTGTTCGTGGCGCTGGTCATCACCTCCGTCCTACGGCCGCCGGTCGACCTGCTGGCCCGGACGATGCCCCGCCCGCTCGCCGTCCTGATCACCCTCCTGTGCGCCATCGCCGTCGTCGGCGGGGTCCTCGCCCTGGTCGGCACCACCGTCGCCGCCGAGTGGAGCCGTCTGGACAACGAACTGCGCGGCGGTCTCACCCGGATCGACCACTGGCTCACCCGGCCCCCCTTCCACCTGCGGCCCGGGACGGTCACCGGTCTGCGGGCCAAGATCGGCGAGTTCGTCGCCGCCCACCGCTCCGCCCTGGTCAGCACCGCGCTCAGCGGCGCCAGCCGGGTCGTCGAGCTGGTCACCGGGCTGGCGCTCGCGGTGTTCTGCTCGGTGTTCTTCCTGCACTCCGGCGAGCGGATGTGGGCCTGGGCGCAGCAGCAGCTGCCGGCCCGCGGCCGCTCGGTCTGGGACGGCGCCGGTCGTGCCGCCTGGCGCACCTTCGCGGGCTACACCCGGGGCGTGCTGATCGTGGCGGCCTCCAACGCGGTGCTGGTGGGCATCGCGCTGGCCGTCCTGCGGGTGCCGCTGGTGATGCCGCTGATGGTGCTGGAGTTCGCGGCGACCCTCGTCCCGCTGATCGGTTCCCCGATCGCGCTGGCCGTCGCCGCGGTCGTCGCGCTCGCCGCCCGCGGCCCGGTGATCGCCCTGCTGGTGCTCGCGCTGATCGTGGTCATCGGCCAGATCGAGGGCCACCTGCTGCATCCGCTGGTGCTCAGCTGGTCGGTGCGCATCCACCCGGTGGTCATCGCCGTGTCGGTGGCCGGCGGCGCCGTGCTGGCGGGGGTCCTGGGCGCGGTGGTGGCGGTGCCGGTGGTGTCGGTCGCCTGGGCGGTGCTCGGCGAGCTGCGCGACCGTGGCGGGCCCCGCCGCTCGGCGGGTGGGCCCTCGGCGGCGGGCGATCAGCCGCGTCGTGGCGGGGAGCGGGGGCGGCACCCGGACCGGTGAGAGGACGGCCGGCACGACGGGCGGGTGGTCGCCGCCGGCCCGCGGCAGGCCCGCAGACCGGCCGGAGCGCGGCGAACAGTACCCGCTCGGGATAGCCGAGGGCTCGTTGACCTGGCAGGATTCCCGCTGACCGATGCCGCGGGGAGCCTCTTCCGGCGGCACGCCCCCCGCCAGAAAGGGCCACCCCGTGACCACTCCCAGCAACGTCGTCGTCGAGCGCGCGGACGACCGGAACCGGTACGAGATCCTCGTCGACGGCAAGCTCGCCGGCTTCACCGAGTACCGGGACCACGACGCGCAGCGGGTCTTCTTCCACACCGAGGTCGACGAGGCCTTCGCCGGTCAGGGCCTCGCCTCGCGCCTGGTGCGGGAGGCCCTGACGGACGTGCGCGCGAGCGGCAAGCGGATCGTGCCGATCTGCCCGTACGTCGCCAAGTTCCTGCCGAAGCACGAGGAGTTCGGCGACATCACCGACCCGGTCACCCCGGAGGTCAAGGGCTGGCTGCGCACCCAGCTGTACTGAGCGGCCGGCTCCGCCCCCGCGCGGTTCCGGCCCGGTGGGCGGCCGACCGCACCGGACACCTCCCGCCCACGGCCCGCCCGGCCCTGCGCGGTGGGGTCGTTGGGCCCTGTCCACGCGGCCGGGCGGCGGGGATCCTGGTCGCCGGTATGCGCCGACTGGGAGTGGAAGGGCCTGGTGATGGGCGAGTTGGTCACGGTGAGGGCGTTCGAGGGGCTGCCCGGCGAGGTCCTCGCCGAGGCACGGACCCGGGTGGCCGCTGCGGCGGCGGCTCCGGGGGTGGGGACGCTGGTGGAAGCCCTGCGGATTCGGCTCGCGGCCGTGGCCGGGGGCGTGCTGGCGCAGGTGAACGCCGAGGTGGACGGCCGGCGGATCCGCGTCCAGGCGGCCGCGGCCGGGCTGGGCGACTCCCTCGACCGGGTGACCGACGCGCTGCGCGGCAGGATCAGGGCCGTCACCGGCGCCTGGGCGCCGCGCCCCTGGCCGGCCCACCGCCCGGCGGCGCCCGCCGGCACGACCGGCGAGGTCGGCGAGGCCGTCCGCGAGGTGCGGGTCGTCCGGCACAAGGAGCCCTCGTTGGTGTGGTGTTCGCCGGAGGCCGCCGCCAGGACCATGGACGCGATGGACTACGACATCCACCTGTTCACCGATCCCGCGACCGAGACCGACGCCGTGGTCTACCGGGTCGGGCCGACCGGCTACCGCCTCGCCCGTACCGTCCCCGCCGGTCCGGCCGGCCGCCGGACCTCGCCGATCACGCTCAGCCCGCACGGCGCGCCCCGGCTGACCGAGGCCCAGGCCGTCGACCGGCTGGTGGGCGCGGAGCTGCCGTTCCTGTTCTTCGCGCACCCGGACAGCGGCCGCGGCCGGGTGCTCTACCGCCGCTTCGACGGCGACCTCGGCCTGATCACCGGCCGCGTCTGACGCCGCCGGCCCCGGCCGGAACACCACCGCCC